>JALWSN010000336.1 GCA_027080245.1 Ignavibacteriales bacterium
GGTTGGATATTTGCCTGGCGAATATAAAAACGCCGTTGTAATGGCGGAGAAACCATTAAGAACAAAAATTTTCGAAGTAATAAATTCAAATAATGGTAAGACAGCTTTTACCGGGAAATTATTTAAACTAAAACTTAAAAGCGGAAGATTTCACTTTTTATATTCGGCGGACTATACAAAACTTCGAAAAATCGGAAAATATTTCTTAAAAGTAGGCTCTGCTAAATCTTATCCTTTCAGAATTGGCAAGTCCGTTTACAATGCCCTTGTCGATTCTCTAATGTTATTCTTCCAAGTTCAAAGATGCGGTTACACCAACCCATTGCTGCACAAAATTTGTCACATTTCCGACGCGACAAGTTTAATAATCAACGGCAAGAAAATAAAAGAAAAATTCGACGTTACAGGCGGCTGGCACGACGCGGGAGATTACATTAAATTTATGAATACAACTGCTTTTACGACTTACCTTTTTTTGTTTGCTTACGATTTCGATCCTATTCAATTCGGATTCGACGATAACAATGATGGCACGCCGGACATTTTGTCAGAGGCTAAAGTGGGTTTGGACTGGATGCTGCGCGCAGTTTATGGGAATGACAAACTGATAACCCAAGTGCAAAATTTGAAAGATCACGATGTAGGCTGGCGCATGCCCGAAGACGACCCCCTTACTTTTAATCGTCCGGCTTTTGTTGGAATTGGGAAAAATTTGGTCGGAATTTTTACCGCCACAATGGCTTTAGCCGCAAGAATTTGGCGAATCCGCTTCCATTACGACGAATTTGCCGACAAATGCCTGACCGCCGCCGAAAACATCTTTTCAGTTAGGAACGACGTTCCCGACGTCGACAGCTCCGGTACGGGAATGTACATCGACAGCAAATACAAAGGCAAACTAGCTTTGGGCGCCGTGGAACTTTATTTGACAAGCCGCCGACCGCAATTGTTAAAAGAAGCGAAAAAATTAGCCGCCGATGCCGGCAGCGACTATTGGTGGAGCTGGGGCGACGTTAATTCCCTTGCCGATTACCGCCTTGCTACAATCGACACCTCGTTTGTTCAATATTTAAGGCAAAATCTCGAAAAATTCAAAAAAGATTCCCAATTAAGACCCTTCGGAGAAGCAACTGATTACACGTGGGGTACCACTAATACTTTACTCGGCGTAACTTTGCAAAACATTCTTTACAAGAATTTAACCCGCGATGTACGCTACGATTCCATTGCAGATATCCAGAAAGATTACATCCTCGGCAGAAACCCATGGGGGGTTTCCTTTGTTAGCGAAATAGGCAAAACTTTCCCAATTCATTTTCATCACCAAATTGCTTACATTAAAAAAAGACTGCCGGGAGCGCTTGCAGCCGGACCAATTAAAAAGAAAGTCTACAAAAAATACAAAATTCATTTCGGTAATTACGACAGATTTTCTTTGTTTCAGCCGGATTCCGTAATTTACCGTGACGATAGGAACGATTATTTAACAAACGAACCAACAATAGTTAGCAATGCAACGGCAGTTTTTGTCTTTGGCAATCTTGCCGAAAAAAAACTTAAATTTGGCAGGTGACCTATTTTGAGAAGCGTTCTCAATATCTTACATCCAAAAAGCTTAAAAATGCTGTTTTTTACCGATAATCCTCCTTTTTTCTTGGCACATTAATTGACTGAATGAAGAGGAATAAGAGAGGAAAAAATGTCGAAAATAATTAATTTAATTAAATCCGGTTTCGATTTAATTGACGTAAACTGGGGAGGAATCTACCGTGGGGGTAGCTACATTATTATTGGTCCCCGCAAATCCGGACGAACTTTGCTTGGGTTGCAATTCGCTCTGGAATCCGCAAAAGACAACGAGGTTTGCCTTTATTTTACTAATATGCGCCCAAAAGATTTAATGATTCAAGCAGCGTCAATTAATTTTGACATTCAATCTTACATGAACCAGAACCTGATTATTGTCGTGCGCGTAGCTTCCCCAAACGAAATTTACGAAATGAGAGACCCCGACAGATATTTGGTAGAATATTTAAACGACATTATTACGGTAGTTAATCATTACAATCCTTCGCGGATTGTCTTCGACGAACTTACTCCTTACATTGGATTTAGCAATTTAATGCTTTTGCGCGAAGCTTTCGTTCACACGTTGGAAGCAATTGAGGACAGAGACATTACAAGCCTTTTTGTTCTGGGCGAACCGGCGACTCAAAGGGCTCAGAACATTGTGGACACGCTAACTAACGAAGTTACAGGAATAATTTACCTTAAAAAAAGCGTGAATTTGCTTGATGGTAAATTTCACGGCGGCGTTGCCACCATTATTCCCAATGTGGGACATACGGAAGGACAATTTGCGGCTGAATATGTAATCGAGCCATTTAAAGGTGTAATTATTCGCAAGAAGGAGCCGGAAAAGCACCCGAACCGCGATATTACGGAAGAATTTAACGCAACCAAAAGCCGCATTGAAGAGCTAATTAAAGAAAAGCCAGGGAAAACCTTCACTGAAAATTTGGGCGCGCCTTCAATTTACAATAAAAACGATTTCATGCTTATTTTGAACAATCAGATTGCTCTTTACAAAAGCACGGGGCAAAAATTTCAAGTAATTGCTTTTAGGTTAGACCCCGTTGCCGAAGTTACTCGTTTGCTTAGCAGGAAGGATTTGCTCGACGCAATCAAGGCTTCTACGACGAAAAAGGACAAAGTTTGCGAAGTGGACAATAAAATTCTGTTGCTTCAGGTAAGAAGCAAGGCGGAAAGTTTAATTGAGCTAATGAACCGAGTGGCGCGTAATTTGCCGGCGTCGGATCAGGCTACGAGGGAAAAAATGCTCGAGGCTATTTCCGTTCATTTTAAAGAGGTTAATGAAGGGATTGACAAAGCCGAAGACATGATGGAAGAATTGCTTCTGGGCAAAGCTCACGAGGACAATTTTTACCTTCCGCTGAATAAGTACATTGGGTGATGAAACGTGCAGTCGAAATATCAATTTTATTTGCAATTATCTTTCTTAATCTCAGGGCGCAAACCCAGGTTGAGGGATTAAAGAGGCAGGCACTCCGCCAAATGCAAAAAGGGAATTACGGCGAGGCGATTGTTTTGTTAAATAAATTCGTTGCAGCACTTCCGCGCGATCCCGAAGGTTATTATTTACGCGGGTTGAACTTCGAAATGAGAAAACAATATTTTAGCGCCGTGCTGGATTACAGGCGAGCCCTTAGCTTAAAACACAACTATGCTCAAGCCCGCAAAGCCCTTAGCAGAACAATTTCCGTTTGGTACAAAATTTTATTAAGGGAAATTGAAGGTTACAAACGAGAAATTGCAAAAGACCCGAAAAATCCTTTTAATTACCTTGAAATCGGTAAACGCTACCGCTGGATGGAAGAATGGGAAATGGCGGAATTGTGGTACGACAGATACTTGGCAAGGGACAAAAACGCTTCCCCCGACGAAATAATCCGTTACACAATTATTTTAACCAAAACGGGGCATATTAAAAAAGGGGAGCGAATCTTAAAAATTTACGTTAAAAGATATCCCGAGGACTGGAGATTGTGGAGCCGCTACGGTTATTTTACAATGTGGCTTGGCAACTACAAAACCGCGCGTATGGCTTTCGAAAAAGCTTTAAGTTTTAAGCCTTTCTTTCAGGAAGCTCTGGACGGTCTCGATTTGGCAAAACATCAGGGATACGTTACTCAGTACCAGCCTCAGGATTACGAGCGTGTTTACCGCCGTGGCTACCCAATCGACATTTACTACAGAAAATTAAAATTAAACCCCTCTAACGACGCCATTAGATTTAAGCTCGTCAAGGAATTGGTAAAAGCCAACCGTTTCGAAGAGGCTTACCAACAATTGCTGATTTTAAAAGACAAACACAACGGCGAACCAGGGTTTGAATCTCTCTGGAAAAAAGTTACCGACGAACGAAAGAACTTTTACGAAAGTAAAATTTCCCTTGCGTTAGAACGATTGCAAAACAATCCTAACGACAAAAAGGCGCTACGCAGCGCGGCTCAGTATTATTCCAACTTGGAAGCTTACGCCGAAGCCGAGGAAATGCTGGCAAATTACTTGAAGAAAAACCCCGTTGATTACGAAACCCGCTACCTTTACGCTAAAGTTCTTTCCTTAGACGGAAAATACGAGCAGGCGTTAAACGAAGTTGACACGGTGTTAGTTTACAACTCGATAGAGCCCAAATACAAACTGTTAGCCGCCCAGTTGAATATTTGGTCTAACACAAATCTGGACATTGCTGAAAAATACTTAAAAGATGTGCTTGCAGACGAGCCGAATAATCTGCAGGCAATTATTGCCATGGGTACGCTTTATTTTCAAAAAGACAGCATTAGCGAAGCGGAACATTACGCTCAATTGGCAAAATCAATCGCTCCGGCTAATAGGGAAGTAAAAGTGCTGATTAGCATGATTAACGGCGAAAAAATTCGTCAGAAAGAACACGAGGCTTTGAAAAGATTGGATATTGGACGTAAGCTTGCAATGAACGGCAAATGCGCTGAAGCCATTCCTTATTACACGGAATATTTGGACAAATTTGGTCACGTGCGTGAAATTGAAAGCGAATTAGTGGATGTTTACATTTGTAACAAACAGTACTCGGACGCTCTCGATTTGCTGGACAATTTACTGCAAAGCCAGTACGATTTTAAATTGGACAAAAAGAAAGCCGAAACGCTTTTCTGGAGCGGGGACACCGCAGAGGCTCTCGTTAATCTTGAAAGATTAGCCCGATTGGCGCCAAACGACATGGAAGTTAAACTTTACCTTGGAGACACTTACGCTTTGACTAAAAATTACGCCCTGGCAAGGGACATTTATTTGAGCCTGAAAAAAGTTGCGCCGAAATCCTATTTAATAGAACAAAGATTAAAATGGCTGCCGCCCGAATACCGCGGCAATGGATTTTTAGCGCTTGCTTGGAACGAAATTGCCGGCTATTTTGGCTTTTACGCCGCTCTTTCCCCATATTCTTATTATTTTGCCGATAATATTAATTTTGATTACTATTATTTCGGTATGCAAGCCACAATTCAATTTTTTCCTCTTTTTAGTTTGAACGGATTGTTCGCCCGGAATTTTTTGAGCAACAGCCTATCGCTTCTTGCATTTAACAGTTACGAAGGCAGGCTCTTCATTCGCCCGCACAAATACGCTAACTTAATGCTTGGGCTCGGCGTTTTGGATTTCCCGAATTCAGCTAAAACTACTTTTTACGAATCATCATTCCAGTACAACAACAAAAAGAATTTGAGAATTTGGCTTAGTTACACAAAATCCGACGCTGCGGTTTTGCTCTATTCCCCCTTTTTAATAGACAAAAGGTTCAAAGCAAATAATGCGGATGCTTTCGTAAAATATTATTACCGTAAATTATTTACACAAATTGATTACAAATTAATCTGGACGGACAAAAACCAATTTGAAGCGGCTAACATTGGTAACTATTTCCAGTTAAGGTTCGGAAGGCAATTTAAAAATAACATGGAAGCCGGCTTTGAATATTACTTTGCCGATTACAAATTTACAAGTCCTCTTTATTATTCGCCGCAAATTTACGAAGCGTATTCCCTGTTCCTTGAATGGATCCCTTTTAAGAAGGAAATTTACAATCTTAAGGTTGGTGGTAAAATTGGTTATGTACCGATTTACGATTTTATTTTAAAAGAACTATTTTTAAAATTCAAATACAATATTTATTCTAATTTGAATTTGAACGTGACTGCTTATTACGACAATAACGCGAGGTACAATTTTACTTACTCCTCAGGTTCAGTTTTTGTCAATTTATTGTGGTCAATTAAATAATTGGAACTATTTTGAATATTTACTTTAAATATATTTTCTAACTCTTTTTGTTGCAATGATTTAAATAAAATATTATATTTATTTTGAGATAATGAAAAATTTAAAATAAAGAGAAAAAATTGGAAGCGGAAAAGAAAATAGAGCACAAAAAAGTAATTCTTGACAATAGGGAAATCAATCCGCCCAAAAGAAACGAAAAGCGAGAGAAGATTCGCACAATAATCGTATCTGGAATGCTTACTCTTTTGCTGACAATCATTATTATTATTACGCTTCCGATGACTGTTCTTTCGTTCAAAGGGTTGTTTGTTTACGCTTCCATTGTTGCTTTGGTAATCTTTCTTTTCATTTTGCTGTTCAGGTATTTTTCCATTTTAATTTTAGCTTATTTGAACGTGACAAAATACACTGTGGAGGATTATCCCTCTTTCTTCCCTTTTGTTTCCATTATTGTTCCTGTTTACAACGAAGAAAAAGTGGTAGAGCAATCGGTAAAATCCCTTGTTGAGCTCGATTATCCAAATTTCGAAGTAATAGTTGTAAACGACGGCTCAACCGACAACACGGCAAAGGTTGCCGAAAGCCTTGTCGGTTACCACAAAGGCAAAAAGAGCATGGTTAAAGTCTCGTTAATTAACAAGCCTAATGGCGGCAAGGCTAAAGCGCTTAACGCGGGAATTCAGTTTTCCGATGCAGATTTTGTGGTTTGCGTCGACGGAGACTCGAAGCTTTCCGAGGACGCGCTTGCAATGGGCATCAGGCATTTTGTTGACCCAAGCGTTGGGGCGGTCGCGGGCAATGTTAAAGTTTTGAATAGAAAAAAAATGATTACGGATTTACAAGCTCTGGAATATGTTGAAGGTTTGAACCTCGCGCGTTTTGCCCAGGGCTTTGTTAAAATGGTAAACATCATTCCGGGTCCTATTGGAATATTTCGGAAAAGCGCCCTTAAAAGCGCCGGCTATTATTCAAGCGACACATTTGCAGAAGACGCGGATGTAACGCTTAAAATTTTAGCCGCAGGCTGGAAAATTAAATACGAACCTCGAGCAATTTCCTATACTGAAGCGCCCGAAACTTTCATGCAATTGCTTAAACAACGCTACAGATGGACGCGTGGAATTTTACAGGCAATTCGCAAACACAAAAAGCACATTTACAACCCAACTCTTAATTTTAACAATACGCTTATTCTCTGGTCGATGTTCTACGAAGCTTTAATTTGGCCTGCAATGAACATATTTGCGAATCTCTTTTTCCTTGTCGTGGGAATTTTCTTCCAGATGTCCGCACTTGTTGTATTTTGGTGGATTGGAATAATGGCGCTGGACATGATGGCGGCGGTTTATTGCGTTGCAGTAGAAAAAGAAGAATTTAGATTGGTCTTTTACGCCTTTATTTACAGGTTGATTTTTATTTTAATGATAGACGTTACCAAAGCAATGGCTACCGTGGAAGAATTTCTTGGAATACAAATGACATGGGGTAAGTTGGAAAGGAAAGGACTTACCCAAGGTGGAGAACCTGCTGCCGCAGTTGGCAAAAGTCACGCGGCCGCTTAATAAAATTTTAATTTAATCTGAGGTAAATATGGAATTAATTCCTATTCTTTCGTTCATTATTTTGGTTGCTACTGCTTCAACTTTTGTTCTTGCGGTTGGGGCTTACGCGCTTTACAAAGTTCGCGAGCGTAAAGGAAAAGTTGGCAAAGCTGCCGAACCTGCGGCGTTGCCGGCGGAAATGGTTACGCCCACGCCTTTACCAACCGAAGCAGGATTGGCTACGGCCGAACGCACTCTGTTTGAAGAAACAGGGAGAACCCCCACTTTTGGCGGAAGGGAATCTTCGGTTTATTCCACAAGGCAAACCGCCAGCCTAAGACCGCAAGTTTTAACTTCGGAAACGCCTACTTACGCCGAAACCGCAAGATTCGAACGAACGGTTCCTTCGCCTTTAAGCAAACCTAAAACATCTACAGGCTCTAAGTTTATGCGTTACACTTCCGAAGGTTACGTCGAGCCGAATACGGAAGCAAAAAAAAGCGAAAAGAAAGAGGATACGCTTAGATGGCGGTAGATGAAGAAAAACATCTTGGGCTGCGCGTAAATTATCCGATTATCTTTTTAATAGGATTGGTGCTGCTTACAATTGGTGTGCTGATTTTTTTAATTATTATTAAGAACGTTTACGGCAGGTACGAAATAAACCAAATTTTGCCAACCAAAGCCAACATCGAAAAAATCGGCAAAAAAGACAAAGTAGGATTGCTTTATTCGCAATACACGGAAAATATGCTTCCGCAAGGGAGCACCTGGCTTTCGGATAATATCGACACATGGGAAGTGTTCCTGAATAACGACAACGTTCCGTTCGACGTTATTTCCGACCAGGACATCGAGCTTAACCGAATTGAGAAATACAAGTTAATAATACTTCCTTCGGCAAAATCGATGAGCGACAGGGAATTAATAGAAATAAAAAAATATTTGGAAAAGGGAGGGAGCGTTTTTGCCACTTTCGGACCCGGCACATTTTCCGACGAGGGTAAATGGCGCGGTTGGCAATTCTTTACCGAGACTTTCGGATTGAAATTTAATCGCGAAATCAAACCCGAGGAAACATACAGAGTGCACACTTTACGCGGCAATTTAATTCTCACGGCGGGAATTCCTACAGGCTACACTTTAAGAATTGCCACATGGGACAGACCCATCTACGCCGAAATACTGGAACCGCGCACAACGCAAGTTAGCTTTTGGTACGATTTCAGGCACGAAGCCGGTTTGGCGCGGGAAGGAATTTCCAAAAGTGCTGGCATAGCTTACGGCACTTACGGCAAAGGTAGATTTGTTTGGTACGGTTTCGAGTTGAACTCGGTAATAGGCAAACAGGAAGACTACATTTATTTTGAAAGATTATTTAACAACAGCATTAACTGGTTAACTTACAGACCTATTGCCTTTGTTAAGGATTGGCCAGAAGGTTACAAGGCGGCGGCGATTTTTATTCCCGAAATTACAAAATCGCCCGCTAACATTTACAATTTAATAAAAGTAATGAAAGCGAAGAATTATCCGGGAATGTTCTTTACAGATCCTTACACGGCTATCAATCATCCGTCGCTTATTAAAAACGTTGCAAAAGCAGGAGACCTCGGTGTGGTTGTGGATATCGGTTGGAAGGCATCCGTGGAGGATACCGTAAACAAACTTGACGATAAACTCATTCAACTTGCAAGCGTTCAGTTCGCCAAGGACACGGTTAGCAAGCTTTCCAAAAGCAACGTTACCGGGTTAATGCCGCTTTACGGATTTTACGACGAAGGAACGCTTCAGGCAATGTCTAAAACAGGAATGCAATATCTTCTTACGGATTCGTTGACCGACAGATCCGTGCCGAAGGTAATAATAAGAAACAATAAGCCGATTCTATTAATAACTAAAACCGCGCGGGACGATTACGAAGTGGTTAGGGATTACGGATTGAAAGACCCCGAATATCAGCTTTACACGTACGAGGAAGATGTGGACAGAGTTTTATTTGAAGGCGGGCTTTACGTTTTTAAGGTTCACACGGATTACCAGCTAAGGCCTAACAACATTGCCGTAGTAGACGAGCTGATGAATTATATTAGGCAAAAAAATTTCTGGATCGTTTCCTTGCCTGAATTGAGGAACTGGTGGCTACGGAAGCGCGGGCTCGAAATTCAATATTCTACGCGAAGCGAAAGAAGAATTGCCGTTGAAGTTACAAATCCTTCCGACGAGACGGTTTACAATTTTACGGTTGAAATAAATGTCAATAAAAAAATCAAGAATATTGAAATCAGCTCTGACATAATTAACACTAAAATTCCAAAATACAAATTCGACGAAAAATCCAACAAAATTTATCTTTACATTAAGAAAATGGAACCGGGAGAATCGCGTTCTTATTACCTTGATTTCGACAATGTGGTTTCTTAATTATTTGGATGAATGTGGAGTTTTATGAACTGAGAAGATTTAACTTTTTTATTGAGAAAAATGCTACTATGCTACGGAGGAAAATTTACGAATGAAGTTTTCTAAAATAGAAATTCTAATTGCTCTGTTGGTAATTACCGGCGTAATAGCTTCGTGCGTCAGCCCCATTACCAACCCGGAAATTTCCAAGCCTTCCATTACAATTTTTAAGCCTATTAGCGGGGACACGATAGAAGCGGTAAAGAACAGAAACGTAATTACTTACAAGGCTACCGCGGGCATTGGCAGCAAAGGAATCTCTTATTACGAAATTTTTGTTAACGGCAAATTTACCGAACGGTTCAAACAAAACAGCGACGGCACAAGCCCGACTCTTTATTTGAATGTGGACAGCGCGCTGGTCAATACAAAAATAAGTTACTACGTAATAGTTTACAATCTGGAAAACAAGCTTAAAACAAGCGACGTAATTAAAAACGTTCTTGTGCTTAAATATACCCATCCTCCTGTTGCGCCGCTGGATTTGCAACTGGATAGAATTAGCGACACACAAATTCTTTTGTTTTGGAAGGACAGTGCGACAACTGAGACGGGTTACGAAGTGTGGCGGAAGGATGGCGAAACGGGAACTTACAGAATAATAAGAACGCTGCCAAAAAACTCAAATAATTTCAGAGACGTAGGACTTTCGCCTTACATCGCTTACTTTTACAAGGTAAGGGCTTTTAATCAATATGGCGCATCGCCCTTTAGCAACGAGGTTAATTCTGGCGGAGCGGGAGGCAGCGCGCCCACTAATTTAACGGCTCAGGCGCTGGGCGCTTCTATTGTGCAATTGGATTGGCAGGACAATTCCACCGCCGAAAACGGTTTCAAAGTTCAAAGAAGAACTCTCGACACCGACCCCTGGACAACAATTCAAATTTTACCGCCAAATACTCAAGAGTACATAGACCAAGGTTTAACTCAACTAACCACTTACCATTACAGAGTGGGGACTTTTACAAGCAACTCGGAAGCTTATTCCTCTGAAGTTTCGGTAACTACTAAAAACGTGGACATTCCCGGACCAACGAACCTTGTAGCCGATTTTAACAAAACATTGGGAGCGGTAAAAGTTACGTGGTCGGACAATACGAATTTAGAGAACGGAACAATCATCGAACGAAAAGTTGGTGCGCAGGGAACTTACCGGCAAATAGGTGTGGCGGCTACGGATATAACCGAGTTTTTGGATTCTTCGATTACCGCCAACACGCTTTACTATTACAGGGCAAGGCATTCAACTACCGAAGGCTTTTTCACGCCTTATTCTAACGTGGACACTGCTTACGTTCCCACAATTCCGCTTGCGGCGCCAAGCAATCTGGAAATAAACGAATTTGTGCCGAACAAAGTTTACGGTTTGTTTTGGACGAACAACGCCAGGATTGAGGACGGAATAGAGTTGTGGAAAAGAGTTCAGGGGGATACGTACCACTCGCCTTACAAAATTTTGCCGCCGCGAACCCATGCTTTTAACGACACGCTTACGGACGGTTCCAAGATTTACTACTACAAGGTAAGAGCATTTTTAGGCGGAGAGTATTCGGATTTTTCCAACGAGGTTAGCACGGCGGGCGGCACGGGCGGGTTGTTCCGCCCCACAAATCTTGTGGCTAAGGTTGTGCCTAACCAATTAGCCGTGGATTTAACCTGGAGCGACAATTCGAGCAACGAGCTTGGTTTTGAAATTGAAAGAAGATTAGTAGGCTCTAATCAATTCAAACGAATTGCAATTGTGGGACCCAACACAACATTTTACAGAGACCAAACGAGCGGGCTTTACCGCGGCTCGTCTTACGAATACAGAATCCGAGCTTACAACGGTCAGGGCTATTCGGATTATTCCAACGTTTACCTTGTTACAATTCCGTATTGAGATGCAGGAATTAATTAAAAATATTGCCGTATTGCTGAACAACAATATTGCAGCGCCTTCCGTTTTAATTAACGAAGAGGGAGAAATATTGAACGCAAACGGTCCTTTCGAAGAAGCGTTCGGTATAAATACGGGAGAAGTATTCGAGATTATTAACAAACCGAACACGGAAGAATTAAAAAAATATTTTAAAGAAGTGTGTGCGGGCAAAAAGCCTTATTCTACAAGGGTTGAAGCAGGCGGGAATGGCGAAATCCTATTATTTCAGCTTAAAATTGCGCCGCTACAAATAGACAACAATAATTTTTTAATTTTAACCTTTTACCCCGCAACTGTAAGCGCTTCTTCCAACGAGGTTTCTTTCAATTATCTCTCCGAGGAAATCGAAGAGATTTTAGAGGATTCGCAGATTCTTGAAATCATTAAAAAAATAAAATCCAATTACCCGTTTACTTTAATCGAGAAAAAAATTATTCAGAATGAAATCGACAAGTTAAACGAGTTTTTCTGGATTAAAAATATTTCGGGTCAATTGGCATTGGTTAACAAAAATTTTGCCGGATTTTTGGGAGGCAAAGTAAGTCAAATTGAAAATCAGAACGAAAAGGATTTGCTGCCAAAATATTTGTTCAAAATTATTGAAAATACAAACGCCTACATTAAGGATACCGGCAACAGTGTTGTAATTGAAGGCGTTGGGCGTTACCTCTCGCCAAAAGGAAACGTTAATATTAAAATTGTTCAATTCCCAATTACGGACATCGATAATGTTGTAACTGCAATAGTAGGTTTTACTTTAACAGAAGGAAAGCCGTTAAAGGCAGAGCCGGTTGAGAAAAATTTTGAGCCGTCAGGCGAAGAAGAGAAAATTCCAGGAAACAAAACAGAGAGCCTAGAGATGCTTGAATTAATTTTAGACAAATTTCCGCTACCGATTTTTATTTACGACATCGAGAATTTGAAATTCTTGGAAGTGAATCCCGCGGCATTGGAGCTGTACGGATTTACGAAAGAAGAATTTTTGAACATGGATTTAACGGATTTGTACGCTACGGAGGACATCCAAAGCTTAATAGACTCGGGGGGAAGCACGGGCAATAAGTTTGTTGGACCCTGGAGGCATAAGAGGAAAGACGGTTCCTCTGTTTACGTTGAAATAGGGAAAATAAATGTTGAGTACGAGGAACGGAAAGCGCATCTAAGTGTGATTAAAGACGTTTCGGAAAAATTCGAGCTTGAGAAGAAAATTCAGCTTTACAAATCTTTGTTCGACAATTCTTCCGACGCTTTTGCAATAACCGACAGGCACGGATTCATTAAGTTTATTAACGACAGCTTCACAAAAAATTTTGGTTACTCGAAATCCGAGATAGAGCAGAATCCGTTTGTTAGTCTTGTGGCAGACGAGGACAGGCGGAAAATTAATAAGGAAATATTTCAATCGGGAGCCAAAAGCGTTAGAACTTTGGAAATTAAATTCAAAGAAAACTCTGGAAATATTGTGCCCGTTAAAATTACCGCAGCACCTATTATCGGGTTCAACAACGAAATTGAGAGGTACAGTTTAATAGTCGTTCCTAAATTTAGCAATCAGGAAAGCAAGGATTACATTTCGGAGTTGAGGGGAAAAGGAATAGACGCCAATTTTCTTTCCAACTTGTTTCACGAGTTATTAACGCCATTAAACGTAATAATCGGTTTTGTGCAAGAGCTTGCCGAGAGCATTAAAAATCCTAACGAAGAACAACGCGAGGCTATTCAAATAATCAAGGAGAATCAAAAAGTTTTAATGCAGACGATGGACACGGCCGTCGAGTATTCACACTTAGAGCAAGATATTGTTGAGCTTAAGCCAACTGAAATTGCTTTTGTTGATTTACTTGAACAGCTTGAAGAGTATTTGAAAAAAACGTTAGAGGCTTACCAAATTAAATTGAATTACGGCAAGATATCCTCGGCATTGAAGTTTACTTCGGACAGGCAAAAGTTCCTGACGTTCATTGCGCAAACTTTTCAGTTTGCTGCAATAATGACCAAAGAGGAAAACCTTTACATTTCAGCCAATTACTACGGCGACGATCAATTTTACGTTGGCATCAAGGATTCGAAGAGTAAAATATCGCACGAGTTGGTTAACCACTTGCGCTCTGTATTTTTAGATGACGAAAATTTAATCAGGCAGAATTTCGGACTTTCGCGTTTTACAGTTAGGTTGGCTAAAAAGCTTTTGGACATTTTGGGCGCGCAATTCAAAGCTATTCCTTCGGAATCCTCACCACAGGAATTTGCGTTGGTTTTCCCACTTAAATTAAAGGAAGCGAAGAAGAAATCAGAGGAAAAAGCCAAGCCTGAAGAAAAAGTTGACCGGGTAATTAACACTTTTGAGCAGGCCGAAGAAAAGCTCGAAACGCCCGCATCGCTAAAACGAAAAGAATTGGACTTAACGCAGTTAAGCTGTTTGTATTTGGAGGATCAAATTGATTCGCAAATATTATTTAAAGTGCAAATGAAGGAACTCCGTTCTATTGAGTTTGCAACCAGTCTGGAGAAAGCCCTGCCGTTATTGAAGAGCAAGCATTTCGATTTTATTTTAATGGACATTAACTTGCAAGGGGAATACAACGGGCTCGACGCACTTAAAATAATTCGCGAATTGCCGGGTTACAAACTAATACCAATAATTGCGGTAACGGCTTACGTTGTTCCGGGTGCCGCTGAAAAGTTTATTCAGGCAGGCTTCGACGAATTTATTAACAAACCTTTGTTAAGGGAAAAAATAATAGACGCTTTGAAAAAAGTTTTTACTTGAAATTAGTAAATCCCCGAGTCTGAATGCTATGCGAGGGATTTTGTGAAATTAAAATGTTGAAGGCTCGCCAGAATTCTTTTTACATTTCAAACCATTGTTTCGGTTCGACGCAAGGCTTTAGTTTCCCTAAATGTTTTTTTAAACTACTTACATGTTAAAAAAAACTTGTCCGATCGAATATTGTTTGGACAAGCTCTGCAAATTAGAGTAAAGGGAAAAATTTGTAATTTGCATCTACCAATTGACGATAGATGTTTAAATCAACCGGGAGGCCATTTCATTTTACGTCCGCCAATTAAATGCATATGCAAGTGGTAAACTTCTTGCATTGCGTTCGGTCCGCAATTAAAAACCAACCTGAATCCGTCTTCGGCAATCCCTTCTTTCTTAGCTATCTTGTTGGCTGCGTCGAACATCTCTCCCAAAAGCGCGGCGTGTTCCTTGCCGTTAATTTCTCTAACGGAAGGGATTTCAATTTTTGGAATAATCAGGATGTGCGTTGGAGCCTGCGGATTGATGTCGCGAAAGGCAAGCACGTTTTCGCTTTCGAAAACAATGTCGGCGGGAATTTCGCGCTTAATGATTTTTGAAAAGATTGTGCTCATTTGGATTCCCTTTCTATTTTGTATTTTTTAATTTTGCCATAAAGGTGACTTCGTTGAATGCCTATAGCCTCAGCGGTTTTACTAATGTTCCAGCCGTTTGCTTCAAGTTGTTTTTGAATAAATATTTTTTCGCTGCGTTCTTTGAATTCCTGAAACGAATTACTTAAGTTAAAAATATCTTCTTTAAAATTCAAAGGCGTTACCAGAGGTTGAATTAATTTTCCGGTAATTTTTCCCTCGTCTATTAAAATAACAATTCTTTCAATTAAATTTCTGAGCTCGCGAACGTTACCTTTCCAGGGTTGCCGCTTTAGGAAGTCGATGGCGTCGGGAGTAAACGTTTTTGGGGGGAGATTATATTTCTTGCTGAATTTTTCCATGAAATAATTGGCGAGCAAAGGGATGTCTTCTCTGCGGTTACGTAACGGAGGAGCTTCGATTGGAACAACGTTAATTCTGTGAAAGAGGTCTTCGCGGAAATTTCCTTTTTCAATTTCTTCTGCTAAATTTTTGTTCGTTGCAGCAATAATGCGAACGTCTACTTTTATAGGTTTGTTGCTTCCTACTCTTTGGATTTCGCCCTGCTCGATTGCTCTCAGAACTTTAGCCTGCGCTTGTAAGCTCATGTCTCCAATTTCGTCAAGGAAAAGCGTGCCGCCATCGGCTAATTGAAACTTGCCAATTTTCAAAGTTTGCGCACCGGTAAAAGAACCTTTTTCGTGTCCGAACAATTCGGATTCGATTAACTCGTTGGGAATGGCGGCGCAATTAACTTCGATTATTTTTTTATCGGCTCTCTTGCTGAGTTTGTGAATTGCCCTTGCGATTAGTTCCTTGCCGGAACCGTTTTCGCCCGTAATTAAAACTCGCGCGTCGGATTGAGCAATGCGGGGTAAAGATTTTAACAATTTTTTAATTGCAGGGCTTTCTCCAATTATCTCCTGCTCGATTTCAAGATTTTCTTTTAGCTCTTTATTTTCTTGAATTAAGTTATTGTGATTTACGGCGTTTCGCACACTTATTAGTAGCTTGTCGCGGTCGATTGGTTTTTCAAGGAAATCGAAAGCTCCTAATTTTGTTGCCTTTACAGCGTTTTCCAAATTACCGTAAGCCGAAATCATTACTACAGGAGTAGAGTAATTATTCTGACGCAGCCAATCGAGAACTTGAAAACCGTTAAATCCTGGCATTTGAATGTCGAGCAAAATAGCGTCGTATCTGTTGGATTTAATTAGTTGAAGGGCTTTGGAAGAATCGGTGGAGAAATCAACGGAGTACTTTTCGTACTCAAGAATCATTTTAATACTTTTACAGATTTCAATTTCATCGTCGATGATTAAAATAGAGTTCATTGCAAAACAGAATTAATTCTTAAAAAATTCAAATCATAAATTACAAAAAAATTTGATGGCAGAGCGGATTTATTTTTTGCAAGTTGGGCGCCAAAAAGGGCGCCTAATTTATTTACCATTAAGTCCCGTTGGTCTACAAATCCGTTTACTTTTAAATTTCGTTCAAACAGTTCCACCAAAAGTCCGAAGAAATTAGAAAGCCCCAAGCAGCGTAAATTGTAAACAAGGAAAGCGTTGGCAAAGAAATGCGCTAATTTGTCTACGTCTCCGGTAGGCGTTTTGGGCGAATCAAAAAAGAAATGCGAGGGAAGGCGACGAATCTTTTTCTTGAATAAAATCAGAGGTCCGACTGGCAGAGGAACGTTGATCCTCAATTTTGACAAGGGTAAAATAAGCGGAAAGAATTTAAAAGGCAAAGTTGAAAAAGTAGCGGTAAGCAAAGCTTCGGAAATTGAACCTGTAAGTTCAAGCGACTTTTTGTAAATCAAGTCCACAGCCTTAATATCAGGGAGATTTTTCCGTTGTTGAAGGAAATCCTTTGAGGCAAGGTATTTACTAAGCAAAGCCACGTTCGAAAAAAAATCGTTTGAAGGCTTATTGCTTAGCGTTTGCGCGGCGGTGGTTTGTAGAAAGACAATGGCAAGTAATAATAAAATAATTTCTCTAAATTTCAATTTGATTTTAAAAGATTTTATTTCAAAAAAATAATTTAATTAAAGAATTTAAAAAATTCACTATTAAACTGTTGAATTGATTAAAGACGATTATTCGAATTAGAAAATCATTAAAAGCAAATAATATTAAAGATACAAGCTTTTGAAAAAATCGGGAAATATTGCCGAGGTAATTATTGCGTTGATTTTGCTTACCGGGTTTACGCGGGTCTTCTTTTTTGAATCGCGGTTCATTGATTACGACTCCGTTAATTATGCGCTCGGCACAATCTCTTACTCAATACAGAATACGCGTCCCCATTTGCCGGGTTCGCCTTTGTTTGTTGGTTTAATTATGGCTGTTAATTATTTTACAGGCAATGTTCACTTTGCCTTTGAGCTTGTTGTAGTTAGCTTTTCCGTTTTAGGCGCGCTTTTAACTTTCTTATTTTTAGATAGATTGTTTAAAAGAGAAGTTGCGGTTAAATTGTCGTTTCTTTTGATTGTGAATCCGTTGGTTTGGTATTATGGTTCGGTTGCCGAAATATATTCTTTCGATTTATTTTTTGCGGCTCTATTCGGGTTGATATTATTGAGTGACGGGAAACGAAGGTCCGTTTTAGTTCCTATTTTATTGGCTTTTGGCGGGGGCTTTAGAATATCCTCGGCTGTTTTCTTCTTGCCGGTTTATTTTAATTATTTGGTAAAGGATTACAAAGCAAAAGATTTAAGACGATTTACGGCTATTGGATTGTTATCGGCATTATTGATTTTTGTGGCATGGTTTTACCCTTTGGCTATTAGCGTTGGCGGAGTAGGGGAATACTTTGCATTATATTCAAAGGACAATCCGATGCGAACCCTTACGATTTGGAATACACTATTCGAATTTATTCAATTTACTTTGTTCTTGTTTGTTCCGTTTACGTTGCTTTTGGTTTTTAGTCCATCCAAAAAAAATTTACTAACAAATCTCGTGAATTGTCCCGTAAAAAATATTTTTGATTGGCAAAGCTTAAGTTTGTGGATTTTGCCGGCTTTATTGTTCTTCATGTTTTACCATTACTCTAAGGGTTACATTTTACTTTTGCTTCCGCCATTATTGATTATTGCAGGTTGTTTGTTTAATGAGGTTTTAAATAACAATAAGCTTTATTTTGGCGTTGTAGCTCTTGAGATTATTATTTTTCTGTTTACGCCATTTAAAGAACCTTCGGTGAACATCTATTTTAATTCTGAAAATAAAGGACTGTCGAAAATTGAGATATTTAATGAAAGAATATTTTCGGACAATTTAATGTCTTATTCTCACATTAAAGAGAAAACAAATAGGGTGGAAGAAATTAATAAAATCGTTAAAATTGCCATGTTGCGTTTCCCCAATGTTCACAGGCTTTTCTTCGACCCCACCGTCGAGAGCTTTGCAAGAATAGCTCAATATTACAATCGTGAAATAAAAATAATTTCCCCGAATATTTTCCACAAGGGAGAAGCGATTGAATTTTGGAATTTAATTGTGAAAAAAATTAAATTGAAGAAAATACCTTTTTTAATAATTACAAGACGGCAATTTGCGGAAAAATATTCGATTCCGAAGGGAGTTTTATTTTGATTACAAATAATAACAACGACTCTTCCATGTTAAAACTTTACGAAAAATTGTTCTTTCGTTAAAGTCCAATAAAATCAAGGTCAAACGGAACTTAAATCTTCTTTGTCCTCTACGAACTGAATCATTACGGCGGCAATTAAGAAAGAGACCCCTCCTAATATAAGGGCGTAAATTGCATGATTGTTAAAGATGTTTTTCACAAAAAAGCCTAAAATAGCCGCGGCTGTAATTTGAGGAATTACAATAAAGAAATTAAAAATTCCCATGTAAACGCCAAGTTTGTTTTGCGGCAAGCTGCCCGTTAAAATAGCGTAAGGTACTGCAAGAATGGAAGCCCATGCA
>JALWSN010000337.1 GCA_027080245.1 Ignavibacteriales bacterium
GGAATGTTCATTTCGCCCCGGATGTTTCTTAAGGCTGTTACAATTTGTTTGACGAATTCAAATTCGGTTTCCGAAGCCCCGTCAATTTTATTTGAATCGTAAACGGGGAAGGGCGACGTTGAAATGCTTTCGCCCTCTCTGCGATTTTCAATTAGCTGCCAAAGCTCTTCGGTAAGGAAAGGCATAAAGGGATGCGCTAGTTTAAGAATTTCCTCGAACAAACCTAAAGCTCGGCTAATAACGGATGAGCGTTCGTCTTTGTCGCTTGAATTAAAACGGTTCTTAATTATTTCGATGTACCAGTCGCAAAAGTCGTTCCAGATGAAAGAGTAAATTATTTTAGTTGCCCCAGTAATGTCGAAGTTGTCCAGGGCTTTTTCGAAATTTGCGACAGTTCTGTTGAACGCGGAAATAATCCACTTGTCGGCTAAATCGAGGTAACGATTCTTAAGCTCATTATTGACGGGAATATTTTGCGCGTTCATCAGAAGAAATCTTCCGGCGTTCCAAATTTTATTTGCGAAATTTCTGCCTATTTCACATTTCTTAACGCTGAACAAAACATCCTGCCCCAGTGGCGCAAGGTAAGTAATGGTGAATCTCAAGGCATCCGCGCCGTATTCCTCAATAACATCAAGGGGATCGGGGGAATTTCCCAGAGATTTGCTCATCTTTCTTCCTTTGTCATCGCGAATGATGCTTGTAAAGTAAACGTCCTTAAAAGGAATTTCACCCATGAATTCCATTCCTGCCATAATCATTCGCGCGACCCAGAAGAAAATAATGTCCGGTCCCGTAACCAATAAATTTGTTGGGTAATAATAATTCTTGTCTTCTTCCGTTGTGAAAACGTCTTGTGCCCAAAGCCAGCTGGAAGCCCAAGTATCGAGAACATCCTCGTCTTGAGTCCAATTTTCAACGTCTTCGGGCGGTTCTACGTCGCAGTAAATTTCGTTTGTTTCTTTGTGGTACCAAACGGGAATTCTGTGCCCCCACCAAAGTTGACGCGAGATGCACCAATCCTTAATATTTGTCAACCAATGCTCGTAAGTTTTTACCCAGTGTTCGGGATGAAATTTAATCCTGCCTTGCCTGACCACTTCCAGCGCGGGCTTGGCCAACTCGTCCATTTTCATGAACCATTGCTCGGAAAGGTAAGGCTCAATGGGAACGTTCCCTCTGTCCGAATAACCGACTTTGTGAGTGTAAGGCTCAATCTTTTCAAGGAGATTTAGTTCCTTGAATTTTTCAACGACTTTTTTTCGAACCACGTACCTGTCCAAATTTCTAAATTCTTCCGGAACGTTTTCGTTTGTTGTGGCGTCTTCGTTGAATATGTTTATTATTTCCAGATTGTGCCTTTGCCCCATCTCGTAATCGTTAACGTCGTGTGCGGGCGTTACTTTAACGGCGCCAGTGCCGAATTCCATGTCAACGTATTCGTCGGCAAAAATGGGAATTTTTCTGTTGACAATAGGAAGTATTACGTTCTTACCAACAAAACGCTTGTAGCGTTCGTCGTTCGGATTAACAGCCACGCCGGTATCGCCCAACATTGTTTCCGGCCGGGTAGTGGCTACAACCAAAAACTCGTCGCTGTTTTCCACAGGGTAACGCAAGTACCAAAGATTTCCGTTTACGGTTTTGTAAATAACCTCTTCGTCTGAAATAGCTGATTTTGTTGCGGGATCCCAGTTAACCATTCTGTATCCCTTGTAAATCAAGCCTTTCTTGAAGAGCTTAACGAAAGCTTCAATTACTTTGCGGTAATAGTGAGCGTCCATCGTAAAACGACGGCGGTCCCAATCGCAACTAATGCCAATCTTTTTTAACTGATTGATTATTATTCCGCCGTACTTCTTGTTCCATTCTTGGCAGTAATTTAAAAATGCCTCCCTGCCAATTTCTCGTTTCTCGATCCCTTTCTCTTTTAAATATTTAACAACCTTGGATTCCGTCGCAATCGAGGCGTGATCGGTGCCGGGGACCCAAAGCGCGTTAAAGCCTTTCATTCTTTTGTAACGAATGTAAACATCTTGAATCGTAATGTTGAGCACATGCCCTAAATGCAATATTCCCGTGATGTTGGGCGGCGGAATCACAATAGTGTAAGGGGTTTTATCGGGGTCGGGTTCAGAGTGGTAAAGATTGTAATCGTACCAATATTTGTACCATTTATTTTCGGCTGTTTTCGGATTGTAAGCTTTGGGTATTTCGTTTAGTTCCATCTGCTCGCTTTAAATTTTATTTTAAACAAAGAATACAAATATACAAAATTTGAATTTTGCAGATTCGAAAAATATTTGCTTTAATCTGTCTATTTCACATTTGTCCAAAATAAATTGAATTAGAATGCATTTTGGACAAAAACTCTTTCTAAAAAATACTATTTGCAACCAAGCACCCCATCCCAATCCTTTCCCCTCCGAGATGGGAAGGGCTTACGTAATTCAATATTTGCACAAATGATAATGGGATGGGGTGGGGGAGAACCCAGACTGAGATTGCATTGATTTAAAGAGCGCTGATTCCAAATCTTAGAATTCATCTGTCCAACAAATTGAACAGCAAAAATTTTTCCGATTGTTTTGAACAACAAAATGACGTATCTAAAAAATTTTTTGGGATTGTTTGAGGAAATTTGAAGAAAAGTCTCCCTAAAAAGATTTTAACGTTTTGTCTTAATCATAAAAAATTATTTGGACAGAAGTGTCTTGAAGCTGTCAATAGATTAATTGATGATGTAAAGATAATTGGGAAGTTTTATTTTAATTCCGGTAAAGCCTCCTTCAAGGTCGCTTTTCTGGTCGCCAATAGTAGCAAGTATTTTGTAGCCTTTTTGGGAAAGCGATTTTCTAATTTTGGATTTAAATTTTTCGGCGGGAACGTTTTTAAATTCAGGACTTCTGCAAATTAAAGTGTCGAATTTGGAATAGCCGGCAGAAATAAGATTTTGTTTGGTGACGTTAAATAAAAATTCATCCCTGCCTGTAAGGAAAATTATTTTGATTCCTTTTGAAATTAGAAAATCGTAAAATTTTTTCACCGGCTCTATTGGCTTTGCTTTTGCTTTTTTAATCCATTTGAGCCAGCTTTGGAAAGTAAAGCCGAACCCCAAAGATTTTGTGTACTCGTAGCTCGAAAGAGCAGTATCGTCAACGTCGAAAATTACAACCTTGTTTTGTCTCGTTTTAATTTTTAATATTGAATTTTCGGCTTTGCCGATTATTTTATTAATATCTTTGTAATAATTACCCGATTCATAATAATGTTTGACAGCGCTTTTTGCCGAATCTAAATTAATTAAACGCTGCTGAGGAAATAAAAGAGAAGGGAATAAAGCGGCAGCTATTAAAATAAAATTGAAATGTTTCAAGTCTGTTAACTCCTTAAAATAAAAGGCGTCGCCAATTCAACCCAGCGAAGCCTCCGTAATTATTGGTTGAAAGTGATTAAAGAATGTATTTGCTTAAATCTCTGTTTTGCGAAATTCTTTCCAATTTTTCCTGAACCAATTTCCCGGTAATTTTTATTTTTTTTGCCGGCATTTTATCCGGAACGTCGAAAAGGATGTCCTCGAGCAAAGTGGTTAAAATTGTATGAAGTCTGCGAGCTCCAATATTTTCAACCTCTTCGTTAACGTAAGCCGCCACGCGCGCAATCTCCTTTATTGAATCGTCCGTAAAGGAAATTCCCACTCCTTCGGTCTCCAGCAAAGCTGTGTATTGTTTTAACAAAGCGTTTTCCGGGAGAGTGAGAATTTTAACAAAGTCCTCTTCAGTCAAACTTTTTAACTCCACGCGAATAGGGAACCGCCCTTGCAACTCGGGTATTAAATCCGAAGGCTTGGAAACGTGGAAAGCGCCTGCCGCAATGAATAAAATGTGGTCGGTTTTAACCGGTCCGTATTTTGTGTTTACCGTTGTTCCTTCAACTATGGGGAGCAAATCCCTTTGAACGCCTTCGCGGGAAACGTCCGGTCCTTGCGCTTTCGAACTTCCGGCAACTTTGTCGATTTCGTCAATAAAAACAATGCCTGAATCTTGTACCCGCCTTATTGCTTCGCGTTGAACGGCGTCCATGTCAATGAGCTTCTGGGCTTCTTCCTGCGTCATTATTCGCAGGGCTTCCTTAATTGTAGTTTTGCGTTTCTTCTTTTTCTTCGGGATTATTCCGCCCAGAATTTCTTGAATATTAATTCCCATGTCGTCCATTCCAATGGGACCTAACACTTGCATTCCCACGCTGGGTGTTGTTACGTCGAACTCAATCATCTTGTCGTCGAGCTCGCCTTTCTTTAATTTTCCCCTCATCCACTCGCGGGTCTTTTCGTTTCTGTAGGTTTCTTCCGCTTCGTTCGAGAATGTTATGTTTTCCTGCCTTTTAATCGGCGGAATCAAAATGTCCAAAATTCTTTCCTCAGCTAATTTCTCCGCTTTCTCCTGAACTCTGGCGGTCTTTTCGCTTTTAACCATGTTAATCGCTAAGTTTGTTAAATCTCTAATGATAGATTCAACGTCTCTTCCAACATAGCCCACTTCCGTAAACTTGGAAGCTTCCACTTTAATGAAAGGGGCTTTAGCCAACTTGGCAAGCCTTCTTGCGATTTCGGTTTTTCCGACGCCGGTCGGTCCGATTAAAATAATGTTGTTAGGCATAATCTCTTCGCGAATTCTCTCGCTTACCTGCTGTCTGCGCCATCTGTTCCTAAGTGCAATGGCGACCGCCCGTTTTGCGTCGTCCTGTCCAATAATAAATTTGTTTAATTCGTTTACTATTTGCGAGGGTGTTAAACTTTTCATTGCGCCGTTATTGTTCATCGAATTCCTAGTCCTCTAATGTTTCAATTTTAATGTTGTGATTTGTATAAATGCAAATGTCAGCCGCCGTGTTCAGGGCTTCTTTCACTATTTCCTTTGCAGAAAGTTCGCTGTATTTAATAAGCATTTTAGCCGCCGCAAGAGCGTACATTCCGCCTGAGCCAATAGCCACAATATTGTCGTCGGGTTCAATTACGTCGCCCGTTCCGGAAACAATAAATGTATTTTCTTTGGAAACCACCGCAAGCATCGCTTCCAATTTGCGCAGGTACTTATCGGTTCGCCAGTCCTTTGCAAGTTCCACTACTGAACGGCTAACGTTTCCGTGATATTGCTCGAGTTTTTCTTCGAATCTATTTAGTAATGTAAAAG
>JALWSN010000338.1:0-2792 GCA_027080245.1 Ignavibacteriales bacterium
CTTTTTAAACAACTCCACCCTGTCCCTCCTTTTGAGAAGAGGAGGGAGAACTTCAAGTATGAGCGAAAATTTAAAAGCCTCTTTCTCTTAGCAAGAGAAGGGAGTTTGGGGGTAGAGTTCTTTTGATTTCCTCTGCGCTATTTCTTTAATATTCCCAGCTACATGAATTAAGGTAACTTCTGTTTTTATTGAAATAAGGCAATAAAGCAAAAACTTGAACCCCTTCGCGGTTCTTTTTTCGTTTGTTGCTCCTTTTTTACAAACTTTTAATCACCAAAACTTATTCGGGGAATGGTACGACAAAATTAGAGCGCCGACTCCGAAGGAGCCGAATGTTTGTAGAAAAAAAACTAAAAAAATAAAATACGATGCCGAAGGTATTGAAGTAAAGAATTGAATTGTCCAAAGCGAAAAAACAGAACAAGAGTGCATTCCTCTTACAATAAAATAATTTCATTAACAAATGGCTTTGGCTAAAATTGCCGTCGGTTTTGGCATAGCCACCCCTTTGGGGCAACCGACGGCGGAGAAAGAAAATACAAACTTAATGGGCTTTAGCCCCATTTTTTGAGAACATTGGAAATTAGAATGTGGCTAAAGCCATTTTTATTTTAGTCTTTTTGCCTCCGTCAGCGTGCAACAGACTCTGAAGCTGACGGTAATTTTGACTGAATTCAAAGACAAAGTGACTGAATAACGTTTTTTGGGGGGGGAGAAACCGTTAAAACGGTTTTGGGGTGTACTAAGGGCGTTGTCTAGTTCCCCACGGCTGCTCCGAAGGAGTGGCTTCACCAAAGCCGTGGGTTAACGGTAACTTACCTTTTAACGCCCCCCTAAAATCGTGAAGAATGCAGACCATCCAATCATCCATGCATCCAATCATCCAGCCTGTCCGGCATAGTCCAAACGAAGTGACAACGAAGACGGACTTGTCTCGGCGTATCCCGCAGAATGCGGGGGAGACGGACTTGTCGCGCCGAAGTTCCGATTTATCGGGACGTAGGCGGATCATCCACCCATCCATTTTTTGTGCCGCTCCTACGGAGCTTTTTTTCATGTTGTTGTTCGAGTTTCTACAAAGGTGTCGTCCCGCTGGGACTCAGTTTTAGTAGAAAACTTATTGCTTAAGACTCGTTACTTAAGACTTTTTATCAACTCCACCCCGACCCTACTCTTGCAAAGAGGAGGGAGAACTTCAAGACAGAGAACAATTTAAAAGCCCCCTTTCTCTTCGTAAAAGAAGAGGGTTTGGGGGTAGAGTTCTTTGAAAAACAAACACATCTGCTCAATAAATTGAATGGTAATGAGTTTTAGACAGAAGCGCTTTGATACTCAATCAACCGTCCCAACCCAAACCTTTCCTATCTCGGAGGTAAAGGGCTTACGCAAACAAACGCCTTTACTAATGCTAATGGGATAGGGAAGGAGGTTGAATTAAATTGAATTAATTGAAAAGGCGCAGATTTCAATGCTTTTGACTGTATTATTCCAAATCCTTTCAAAAAGATTTTTTTACAACAGAGGGTAAACCAAATATTCGCGCTGCCAATTAAAAATGTGCAATTAATTTTTGTTTTTAGCCCTCAACAAATAAACTGCAGTAAGGTAGCTAAATTCTTTAAAACCTGAAATGTAGCCGTCGCAGCCCTGGGAAGTAATTAACTTTTGTCGGTAATCTTCGCGCTTGGCTAAATGCGAAAGGTGGACTTCAATTTTGGGAATTTTCAGCAGTTCCAAAGCGTCTTTAATTGCCACGGAAGTGTGAGCGTAACCGCCGGGGTTAATGATTAGCCCGTCGTAAACGCCGCCTGCTTCCTGAATCCAATTAATCAATTCTCCTTCCAAATTGCTTTGTTTGAATGTAAAATCCTCTTCGGGGAAATTTTCTTTCAGTAACGCTTCCAGTTTTTCGAGCGTTAATTCGCCGTAATGGGATTCGTCCCGCTTGCCCAACAAGTTTAAGTTAGGTCCGTTAAGTACTAATATTTTCATTTGCTTTCGTCCATTTCTTCAATTATTTCTCGAAGCTTAGGCGGTAAGTAAATTTCATCCACGCCCAATTCTTTTAAAGCCGCGGAAAGCGTAATTACTTTGCGCTGGAGAGAAGAGAGTTTGTTGATTACAATTATTTTGGATTCCTTTACAATGCAGTAGCCGCCCTTAAAATCGCCCCGTTCGAACCTTACCTTTGCTCCCATTTCCTGAGCCAAGGATTTCAGTTCGCTTAACAGAGTTTCGAATTCCTTCTCTTTAATTTTCACTTTTTATTTCCCGGGAATTAAATTTTACTCACAACTAATTCTTCAATCTCGTCATCAACTTAAAATTTAATCTCAATCTCAACCTTGATCTTAACCTTAATCTCAACCTTGACCTCAACCTCAATCTTACAATAATATTAAAATAAATTACAACAACTTAACAAATTTCCTTAAAAGTTTTTGAAAATTCAACTATTTTAATTTTTTGAATTTTAACAATTTGTAAAAAGTAAATGAGAATAGCAACAATCGACATTGGGTCAAACACGGTTTTGCTTTTGATTTCGGAATTTAATCCGGAAAATTTAAAATTAAGAACTATTCTAAACGAGTACGAAATTCCCCGTTTAAGCAAAAATTTGGACGAAAACAAAAATATTGCTCCGGAAGGAATTGAGAAATTGATTAAAATATTAAAAGATTATTCAACTTTAGCCAAGCGTTACGAATGCGTGGAAATTATAGCTTACGCTACGAACGCAATGAGAGTTGCCGGCAATGCAAATGAAATAATCGGCAGGGTAAAGAAAG
>JALWSN010000338.1:2802-3851 GCA_027080245.1 Ignavibacteriales bacterium
AATACCGGGAACGGAAGAAGCAAGAATTTCTTTCCTTGGAGCAACAAGCTCTTCCCGGAGCAAGAGAAATATTGTAATAGACATTGGCGGCGGGAGCACGGAAATTATTCTTGGCGAAAATCAAAATATTTCTTTCAAAAAAAGTTTTCCTTTAGGCGCGGTCAATCTTACCGAAAGATTTGTTCCCGGCTACCCAATTCATTCTTCGATTAAGGAAAAAATTAGCGCCGAAATTAAAACGGAATTTGCTGAATTAAATAAAATTAAAACTGATTCTGCGCGCGTAATAGCCGTTGCCGGAACGCCGACTTCAATTGCGGCAATGCAATTAAATCTGGATTTTTACGACGAATTGAAAATTGAAAATTACGAAATTGGAATTAAAGAATTAAACGACTTTGTAAACGTAATTCAAAATCAAACGCCTGAAGAATTGCTGGCAAATCGCCCCAATCTGTTAAAAGGTCGCGCGGACGTGCTTTTTGCCGGTAGCATGCTCCTGCTCGAAATAGCCAAGATAATGGGAGCAAACTCCCTTTTTGTTAGCGGCAGGGGATTGCGTTACGGAATAGCACTCGATTTTGTTCGAAATTATTTTAAAATACCGCCTGAAAGAAAAATTACAGTTGAATAAATTAAAATCAACTCGAAAACAAGCCCCGCTATTGTTCCCCACAATTTAGAATTAAGGTAGACAATCATTCCGATTATTACGTTTACCAAAGAAAGTGCAAGAAAGACAAATTCAATCGCAGAAAGGACGTAAGCTGCCGCAGGACGTAAAAAGTAGGGTGAAATCTCGAACGTGAACCAGTAACGCCCGAAAAGAGCGTATTCAATAGGTGTTAAAATTACAAGTAAAATAAGCAAATTTGCAAAACTGAAAATAATAATCGCGTAAAAATCCCTTGCGCGGAAGTTCAAACTCAATGCTCTGCCAATGTATTTTAGCGCAAGCGAAAATAAAAATCCCGCAAGAAAGAAAATCATTACAGACCCAAGCATTTGCAAGGAAATTTTTGTCGGAAGAAATGAACGAATTTTGAAAA
>JALWSN010000338.1:3861-5191 GCA_027080245.1 Ignavibacteriales bacterium
TTTGAAAATGTTCAGGGCAAAAACGGCGTCGAAAAAAAGTTTAATTGGAATGAAAATTGTAAAAATAATCACAAAATTTTTGTGCTCTGCAAAAATAATGTTTTTGAATGCCTCGGCCGGCACGTAAAACAAATGCCAAAGGGTCTTCCACAAATCAATATTAACCACTCTGCCGCGCAGGTAATTGCCGCAATTTTTGCATTTCAGTGCGTAAGCAGGGTTTTCAGTTTCGCATTCCTGGCACTTAATTTTATTTTGCATTAAACTTCAATCTAAAATTTAGCAAATATTGATTGTAATTGTTGTTGAATTGAAAATCGAAATCAAACAATTCGGCGTCTACGTAAGCGTCCACAATGTTCAATAAATAAGTGAGACCAAGGTAAATTGCGAACAAATCCCGGCGGTCGTGATAGAGGTCGCGGTAGCGTTTGTAAACGTAAACGCCGGAGGGCAGGGAAGCGAGGTATTTGTCTCTGTAAGTTTTGTAAAGATTGTTGTTTTGAACCCAGCCGTAAACAAAGTAGCTCGCAAACGCCCAAATAATCGGGACTTTCCAATAGGATTTGTTGTAAATTTGTCCCCAACCGGGAATTAAAGCGCTGCGGAGCATTGCCCCAGTAGGAGATTTTTGAGGGATATTTAAAGTGTCCGAAAGATTAATTTTTTTTAACGCTCCGGCTTCTTGCTGCGCCATTGCAGTCGAAAAGCTTAAAATTAAAAATAAAATCGGCAAAAGTTTTCTATTTATTTTCAATCTGTTCAATTAGTTCGATTAATCTTTCTAATTCTTCGTTGGAATAAAATTCAAGCACAATTTCGCCGGAGCCGTCCTTCTTCTGACGGCAAATTACTTTTGTTCCGAAAATTCCTCTCAGCCTATTTTCAAGAGCGGAAATATGAACTTGAAATTGAGTTTTTCCCTTTTGCTCTTTCGGTGTTCTTGTTCCGCTTTTACCCTTTTTGTAATAATTTTTAACAAGACTTTCAACTTTTCGCACGGAAAGCTCTTTGGTCTTAATTTCGCGCAAAATTTCCAGTTGCGAAGCTCGCGATTCCAAATTAATCAAAGCTCTTGCGTGTCCGGTGGTGATTTCGTTCTTAATTAAACTGTTTTGAACTTCTTCGGGCAATTTCAACAATCGGAGAGAATTGGTAATTGTGCTTCTGTCCTTACCAACCTTTTCAGCAATTTCTTCCTGAGACAAATTGCACTCGTCAATCAAGCGTTTGTATGCAAGGGCAATTTCAATAGGATTTAATTTTTCCCGCTGAATATTTTCAATCAAAGAAAGCGCCAGTAAAGCTTCCTTAGTTTCCACCTTAAGGA
>JALWSN010000339.1 GCA_027080245.1 Ignavibacteriales bacterium
CTATTGGCGTTGCCGCACGGTGTAATTGCAATGAGCAAGGAAATTGAAGGGCTTGTAGAAACCTCGACGAACCTTGCTACTGTTTCGATTGCCGACGGGGCGGTGGTTGTTGGCACAAGCCAGCGCAGCTCAATTGAAAGCGCAAAGAACAACATTTCCAAAAGCGTTGCGGCGGTTTTCGAGCTTGCCGGCGTTGAACCGGAAACAGACGACGGCTATCCCGGCTGGACGCCTAACATGGATTCGGAATTGTTGAAAATTTCCCGCGGCATTTACAAGAATCTTTTCAACGAAGAACCTGAAGTTAAAGCCATTCACGCGGGATTGGAAACCGGTTTGCTGGGCTCCAAATTCCAGGGGCTGGACATGATTTCGTTCGGACCCACCATTCAAGGAGCGCATTCGCCTACGGAAAAAGTTAACATCCCAGCGGTTGAAAAATTCTACAAGCTCCTCAAAACCATTTTGGCTGAGCTTGCCGAACGTTAATAAATTCAAGGCGGACGGCTGTCCGCCTTTTTTTTTGCCTGCCAATATTGAACGGAACAAATCCTGGCGTAGAACAATTCCAACATTTCGCATTTTGGCAATGGAAATAGAAGGAAACTTTGCTTAAATTATTTGTGTTAAAATCTCGTAAAATTTTTGAGTTTAATAATAGAAAGGTAATTTGAATGAACGGACTTAAGACGGCGTTTTTAATGACAATAATGATGGTTTTATTTCTTTTGGTTGGAGAAGCGCTTGGCGGAAGAACCGGGCTGGTAATAGCTTTGTTCTTTTCGCTTGCAATGAATTTAGGCTCTTACTGGTACTCGGATAAAATTGTTCTTTCGATGTATCGCGCTCAAGAAGTTTCAAGAGAAGATTTCCCCGATTTGTTTGCAATCGTTGAAAGGCTTACAAGCAACGCAAATTTGCCGATGCCCAAAATTTACGTAATCGACAACCCTACTCCAAACGCTTTTGCCACGGGAAGAAATCCCGAACATGCCGCCGTTGCAGTAACCACGGGCATTTTAAGAATTTTGAACAACGAAGAGCTGGAAGGCGTTCTCTCCCACGAATTAACGCACGTTAAGAACCGAGACATTTTAATCGGAACGATTGCCGCCACAATTGTCGGAACAATTACGTTCCTTGCAAGAATGGCGGGCTGGGCAATGATGTTTGGCGGCGGAAGGGACGACGACGACGGCGATCTCATTTCCTCTTTGCTTTTAATGATTTTAGCCCCCATTGCCGCGGTTCTTTTGCAGCTTGCTATTTCCCGTTCAAGGGAATTCATGGCCGACGCCGGTGGCGCAAAAATAAGCGGCAAACCGTTGGCTCTTGCTTCCGCGCTGGAAAAATTGGAGCTTGCAAACAAACAATTGCCGATGAACAACGCCGGCAGGGCTACGGCGCACATGTTCATTGTTAATCCTTTACGCGGTAAGTCCTTTGCCGGATTGTTTTCCACCCACCCTTCTACCGAAGAGCGAATCAGACGATTGAAAGAAATAGCCGCCGGGAGAAGGTAAAATTGAGCAAACGCATTAAAACTTTTTTACTAATTATTTTACCGCTTATTGCCACAAGCGTTTTTGCTCAATCGGCGAAAAGCAATTTTTCCGCAGCTCTTTATCTTGTTAAAAAAATAGCCGGCGAGCAAGTAGCTCCGGCGCTTAAAGATAGCGGGGAATATTATTTTGAATTTTCCTCGCCAAAAGAGTTCAACATTTTAAAAAGCCCAGTAATAACGGCGTTAAAAGAGCGCGGGGTTCGCTTGAGCCTTGAAAATAAAGGCGTTCGGGGAAAACTTGTTTTCTCAATTGAGAATATTTCCACGCAATACTCGAATGCGTTCAGAAAAAATTTCTGGAGCGCATACAAGGTAAAAAGGAAAATTTCCGCGTCGGGTTCTTATTTAATTTATTCTTTAAATAAAATAATAAAAGCGAACAATTTTAGTTCAACAATTACCGACACGGTAAATTACAATTCAATTAAATCCCTTGAACTGCCTTCCGTTCCTTTCACGCGAGGGCAAATGCCCCAAACGCCTTTATTTACAGGGGTTTTCGAACCCATCATCGCGCTTGCCGCCGTTTTAATTTCAGTTTATTTGCTATTTAGCGTTCGAAGCAAATGATTGGTTTTTTTAGGGAGTTTAATTTGTTTATTTTTACGCTCAATGTTTGAAAATTTTTACGGAGTAAAGTTTTAAATGAAAAAATACCTTGCGCTAATTATTCTTACGTTTTTAGCGATTCAATGCTCAACTACGGTGGATACCTCAAAAATGTCCGCCGACGAATATTTGAATTACGCGATGAGCCTTTACAAAGACGGAGATTACCAACAAGCAATCAACGAATTTCAATCAATTATTTTACAATACCCTGGCAACAAAATTACGGACGACGCCCAATATTATTTGGGAATGGCTTACTTTAAAAACGGGCAGTACTTATTAGCCGCCTACCAATTCAGCAAATTGATTAAAGACTTTTCCGGAAGCAAGTTCGTGCCGGACGCACAATTCCAATTGGCTGAATCTTACTACAAGCTTTCCCCGCCTTACCAATTGGATCAAACATACACTAAAAAAGCAATCGAAGAATTTCAAGCTTTCATTGATTTCTTTCCAACTAATCCAAAAGTAAAAGTAGCTTCGTCAAGAATTACCGAATTGCACAATAAGCTTGCGTTAAAAGAATACATGGCGGCTATTATTTATGAAAGGATGGAATATTACCGCGCCGCAATAATATACTTTGGCAACGTTATTAAAAAATTTCACGACACTAAGTACGCCGCGCTCGCAATGTATCACAAAATAAAGCTATTGGTTTTAGAGGACGAAAAAGACGAGGCGTTGCGGCAAGCTGAAATGTTTTTACATAACTACCCTCAAGATCCTAACGTTGTCAATGTAAAAAAAATAAAAGAACAACTGGAAAAGAACGCCAATGGCTAACAAGAAAAAAGTAAAAGATTCCGTCGTCACAATGACGGAATTGGTGCTGCCGCATCACACAAATCAGCTTGGCAATTTGCTTGGCGGGCAGTTGATGCACTGGCTCGATATTTGCGCCGCTTTGGCGGCTTCCAAACATGCGCAAAGGGTTTGCGTTACCGCGTCGGTGGACAATATTGATTTTTGGCACCCAATAAAATTAGGCGACGTTGTTACGCTTAAAGCTTCCGTAAACAGGGCGTTCAACACTTCCGTAGAAGTTGGCGTAAAAGTATTTGCCGAAAGTTTCGTGCGCGGGGAAAAGCGACACACAAATTCCGCTTACTTTACTTTTGTAGCCGTAGACGAAACAGGAAAGCCCGTTAAGGTGCCGGAAATTGTGCCGGAGACAGAAGATGAAAAGAGACGATTTAAGATGGCTCTCGAAAGGAGGGAGGAGCGCCTTCGCAATCGTAAGAATAAGCCTTAAGATTTTATTTTGCCTACCTCTGCTTTTTTTGACTGCGCAGAGCTTACCCGAACCGGCTCGGGCAGTAGAGTGGGCATCCGTCCCGAATTACAGGCATTTACTGGTTTTGGACTTTAACAACGACGGAATTAATGACTTTGTTTTAACCGGCGAACACAGCAAATATTTTATTGTACAGCGTAGTTTGAAAAATAAAAATATTTCGCCGCCAATTAAAAAATTCTTCTTTTTCCCTATTGCGGAAATTAAAAAATTCAACACAAGAAACGTTTGGGGGGATTTTTACATTGCAGTAAGCTCCGCAAAAAAGCTTGCCGCGCTTGTCTCTTTTACAAATTTCGGCACTTTGCAATTATTGAACACCCGTTCATTTAAGTCCTCGCCTTCCCATTTGCTTGTGGCTGACATCGACTCGAGCGGTAAGAAGCAGGCAATTGTTTTCGGCGCGAATTTCGACGGGATTGACGTTATTAAAGAAAAGAATTTTATTTTACGTTCGAAAAAATATCTTCGGGGGGAGCCCATCTCGACGGCTGATTTTATTGACGTAAATTACGACGGGTACCCCGACATTGCAGCTTATAACGCGTTAACGGGAAAGCTGAAACTATTGATTAACAATCAAACGGGCGGGTTTAATTTCCTCCGTTCAATTAATATCGGCGGGGATATTAATTATCTTAAATCCTCAGATTTCAACAACGATGGTTTTGAAGATATTGCTCTTTTACAAAACGATGAGTTTAAAATCCTTCTGGGCGATTCCGTTTCTTCTTTCAAAAATAAAGTTATTCTGGACTTGAATTTCAAAGCTAAAAAGTTCTTTATCTTAAGTTCTAAAAACAACGATTTCAAACAGCTTTTATTTTTAACGCAAAACAATTGCAATCTTTACAGCCTTACAATTAAAGGGCATTCTTATTCCCAACGCCCCAAGCCTTTTATTTTAGGGCGTAATATCGAGGATGTGTTTGAGGCAACCGATAGTTTAAACAATGTGGAGATTTATCTTTATTCCAACAAGGGAAGAATATTTAAAATTTTGAAAAACGCAAACTTTCCGCAAGAATTTGTTTACTTAACGGGAAATAATGTTTCCGGTTTGTTCTTTCATCATTCGCCTTTTTTAATTGTTTCAAGCGATTCTTCACAAATCGAAGAGACGATCGTACGTAGGGCAGGTAATCTCATGCTCAAAGAAAAATTACCGTTGCCTTATTTATTTAAAACGCTTCTTCCTTTATTCTCCAAAAGAACAATTCGTTTCGTCCAATATTCACAAGGCGATAGCCTATTACATTTCGTTTCGATCGGCAAAGACGGGGGTAAAACCAACTCGCAATACTTTGATCTTAAAAATAAAATTGCTGACGTCGAATGGTTGAAGGCGCTTTCTAAAAAATATTTTCTAACTGCGATATGTGTTGATTCCGCGGGCAATTATTTTACTAGAAATTTTAATTTAATTAACCAAACGCTTAAACCTAACTACGATACAATCTTAAAGTTTAGCAAGGCTACGTCTGTCAAAAGCAAAACGGAAAAATCAAAGGCTTTTTACTGGGAAATCAATGAAGGTAAACTTCTTCTTGAAAAGAAATATTCAAATGGCAAAATAATAACGCGCCGAATAGTAAACTCAAAAAACGCAAGTAGAAATAGCCTAATAATATCAATACCAAACGGATTTAGTGTCGCGAACGCGCCCGAAAATGCAATATTAATTGAGGATGGTAAAATTCGAATTAAAAACAAGAACAAAATTTCCCCGACGCACAAGATTGGACGAAAACTCCTCGGCCTATTAAAATCTGTAGGAACTATTAAAGGAGTTTACGCCAACGGTTCAAGCTATTTTGTTGCCTCCCCGGGAATAGGGAAAGGGCTGATATTATTAAGTTATTCATGGGTTGACAACAAATTTAAAATCAAAAAAACAATTGAATCCTTCAATTCGAATACTTATTTTGTCACTCGATTTAAGAAAAATAAAGTTTATCTTGTTTACCTCGATAATGAAGAAAAAATTATTAAATTCAAAGAGATTTCCGCTAATTAAAATAATTGTAATTTTAATTTTCTCAGCAAGAATCGGTTTCGCCCAAAATCTCGATTCGCTTTTTAGCGCTTTTGTGAACCTTAAAAGCCGCGCCCGCCTAACCAAACCGGGCAAAGTCCTTTCGATTACTGTTAACTACAAAAAATGCGGGCTCGGTCTAATCACTTCAATCCAAAACAACCTTTCCAAGTTTAGCGCGGGCAAGCAAGCGCTTATTAAAAAACTTTTATTGCGGCCTTCTCTCCAAACAAGCATTGTTAGCCCGAAAGGATTATTTAGAATACACTACGACACCACGGGCGCAAACAAACCCGGTTTTTCGGTAACAAAATTTGCGGTCGTTTTGGATTCGGTTTACGATTTTGAGGTCAACAAACTAAAATATCCCAAGCCGCCTTCCGACGGCACAGAGGGAGGTGACAGTCTCTACGATTTTTACATCGAAGATTTACCTGCCGGCTTGTACGGAGCCACAACGCCGGAGAATTCAATCGGCAACCAACGTTACACCGCCTACACGGAAATAGACAACGATTACCTTGCAAAAGAAAATTACTACTCAACGGGATTAAACGGGGCTAAAGTTACCGCCGCCCACGAATACCACCACGCAATTCAAATCGGTGATTACATTAATCGCTATTCTTCCGACGGCTTTTATTACGAAATCACATCGACGGCAATGGAGGAATTCACGTTCGATTACGTTAACGATTATTATTATTATATTGACTCCTACTTCCGCCATCCCGACTATTCTCTTTCCCAAAACGACGGTTACAATTTGGCAATACTTAACATATTCTTGCAAAAGAGATTTGATTTTGATTTGCTAAAAAGAATCTGGGAGTTAATGGTGAAACACAGAGCAATCGAAGCCATTTCGCTTGCCGTCGCCGAAAGGGGTTCGACAATAGGCAAAGAACTAAACGAATTTGGGCTCTGGTGTTACTTTACTTCCTACCGTTCGCTGCCGGACAATTCTTTTTTCGATTACGACGAGGCAATTCATTATCCTAAAATTTCCTTTTCAACAAAAATCAAATTTACTCCCCCCAAAATAGGCATTTCGCTAAACACCCACCCAATGTCGAACAATTTCATTTTATTCCCGGACGAAAGCCGCGGAGGCGTTGATTCTCTTGTAAGCATTATTACTAATTCGGACGTCTTCAATGGCGTTAACGACCCCAATTCAATAAATTTGGTTAAGTACACAATTTCAAGCGCAAACTCGCCAAATGCTTTTAAAATAAACGATTATTACTACTACGAATTGAACAGTTCAAATAATGAACTTTTTACGGTAGCAAATATTTTCAACAACGCTCCAACCGGCGATTCAAAAAAAATTACGGAGTTAAATTTTGCTTACCCGCAACCATTTAACTACTCCAAAGATGAATTCCTATTTATTCCCGCGCCGCTCAACTCGCAATCGGAAGCCATCTTAAATATTTATTCCCCATCGATGCGTCTTATTTACAGCAAAAATCATTATGTTTACAACTTTAATAAAATTATTGTTAAATGGGACGCAAAGGACAACAACGGAAACAAACTTCCAAGCGGCGTTTACATTTTTGTGGTGAAATCTGGTAACTCAATTAAAAAAGGCAAGCTGGTTATTTTGAATGAGTAATTACAAAATTGAATTCAAGAATTTAACTAAAATCTTCGGGCGGAGATTGGTTTTTGCCAACGTTAACAAGATCCTTGCTTCGCCCAATATTTACGGCATTGCCGGAAGCAACGGCTCGGGAAAGTCAACAATATCAAAGATAATCGCGGGCGTAATTTCTCCCACAAAAGGGAAAGTTCTGCACTCGATTGACGGACAAAACATTCCTTCGGAAGAACTGCACAAACACATCGGATTTGTTTCTCCATATCTTGTGCTGTACGATGAATTCACGGCGGAAGAAAACTTGATTCATTTTGCGAGAATCAGAGGAATTGAATATGAAAAAGAATATCTTGATTATTTGTTTAATCAATTTAGCCTTTACAACAGAAAGAAAGATATTGTAAAAGCTTACTCCTCGGGAATGAAACAAAGATTAAAATTTATTTTTGCTCTTCAACACAAGCCATCCTTAATTTTACTGGACGAACCCACTTCCAATCTCGACAATCAAGGAAAAGACATTGTTTACAGGACAATCGAAGAACAAGGCAAAGAAAAGCTTGTTATTATTGCCAGCAACGAGGACGCTGATTTAAACTTTTGTAAAGAAATAATTAATATTGAAGAATTTAAAAACATTAACGACGCGAAATGAAAGCAATAGCTGTATTTAAAAAGGATTGGGAATCTGAACTGCGCACCAGGTACGCCATTAACGCGCTTGCCATGTTTATTTTAGTAACAATTAGCGTTATTTTATTTTCGATTGGCGACGAAAAAATTTCGGAATTTCTAACCGGCGGGTTGTTATGGGTAGTAATATTCTTTTCGGCTATGTCCGGCTTGGCTCGCGCTTTCGTTTCAGAAGAAGAACGGGGCACAACCTTAACTTTGCAGCTTATCGCCGCGCCGTCAACTGTTTTCAGCGGGAAGCTTCTTTTCAACATTGTGTTGGTTTTTCTAATAAATTTCGCAATTACTATTCTCTACTCAATGTTGTTTTCAACATTTGTCATTAGAAATTTTTCCCTGTTCACCATCGCCTTTATTTTCGGTAGTTTGGGCATTGCCATTTCATCTACAATAATAGCCGCAATAATTTCCAAAGCTAACACAAAAGGAACCCTTTACCCTGTTCTTTCGTTCCCGATTTTGCTTCCCTTAATTTTAATTCTTCTTGAAATCACTAAATTCTCAATTAATGGCGTTACTGTTTCCGAAGCATGGGTTGAGATTGCAGTGCTTGTTTGTTACGACATAATAATGCTAACGGCAAGTTATCTGTTGTTCGATTTTATTTGGAAGGAATGATTCCGGCCGCCGCGCGCAAATTAAAATTAAACACGTCTCTAAGCCTAAAATAATTGCAGCCGCCCGACGTTCACTCGCCGAACGACTGCTATTATTGGCTATTTCTATTTCTTAGAATCAATTTCTTTCAACAATTCCCGAACCGCGGCTTTTAATTGAGTGTCCCGTCCCTTTGCTTTATCGTCGGGATTGTTGTAAACAATGATGTCTGGAACTGCCGGTCCGTATTCCATGTTTTTATCTGTCGCTTTAACGTACCATGCGCGGAAAGGCAGTCGAACGAACGAGCCGTCGATTAAACGTTTGCCGCCAGTCGAAATCACCGCGCCAAAAGTTGGTTCGCCAACAAGCTTCCCAATTCCCAGCGTTTTGTAAGCGTGGGAAAATATTTCCGCGTTAGAGTAGCTTCTTGAATTACACATCGCTATCGAAGGCTTAATCCACGGGGCGTAAGGCAATCGCTCGCTGAACGGATAATAATCGCGGAACTTTTTGTGAGCCTTCAAGGATTTAGTTGCGCCGCGCGGAATTGTGTAAGCGTGTTGTTTAACATTTAAAACCGTCATTAAATAATCGGTTGTCCAGCCGCCCCCGTTAAACCGCACGTCGATTACCAACCCTTCTTTGCCCAAGCCCGAAGCCGTAAGCTCGCGCTCAAACCGTTCAAAGCTTGGCCAATTCATTCCTTGAATATGAATGTAGCCTAATCTTCCTTTAGAATATTTCTCCGTTAGCTTCTTTTCTTCGTTTACCCATTCTTTGTACAAAAGGTCTTTCAGGCTCGAAGTTAACCTTACAATAACTCTACGCGTTTTGCCCTTGCCGTTTGTCACTTTTAGCGCAACCTTTTCGTTGGCTTTGTTAATTAGATATTTGTAAAAATTGACGGCGGGACTAATTTTCTTGCCGTCTACCGCAATAATCACGTCGCCCACGTTAAGTTTGCTAAAATCCTTGTCCGCCGGGGATTCCGGCACAACGCGTATTACTTTAAGCCCATATTTATTGGGCTTCAGCTCTGCGCCTAATTTGCCCGTGATTTCGCGCTGCGTTTTTTCCCGGTCTCTGCCGTAAAGCCCCATGTGGCTTGCGTCCAATTGCCCGAGCATTTCGTTAAACATATCTCTAAAATCCCTATCGGTAGAAGCCGAAAGACAAATTGGTTTGTATTTTTTCTTTAAGGCTTTCCAATCCCTTCCGTGGAAATTGGGGTCGTAAAAACCGGCATTTAAAGTCCTCCAGGCTTCCTCGAATATCTGATCTTTTTCCGCTTTGAAATTAATATCCATCTTTGCTTTGAACGGAAGCGATTCTATTTTTCCACCTTTGGTTTTAAGTCTTGCAAGTCTACCGCCTGATTTAAAGTAATAAAGATATTTTCCTTTACCGCCCAATTCTACGCCGCCCGGATTCTGTCCGCCTTTGGTTAAAGCCTTCATTTCCGAACCGTCCCATTTAATGCTGAACAAGTCCCTCCCTTTGCTTGGCGGATGAATTGCCGTGAAATAAAAATACTTCCCGTCTTTGGAAATAGCCAGATTGTTTTCATCACCCGGCAGGGAAGTTACCTGAGTAAGCCTTTGCCAAATATTTTCGAGGTCAATTTTCAATTCTTTGATTTTATTCTTCTTTTTGTCGGGTTTGATTTTTTCGCCTGTTTCCCGCCAATCGGCTTTGGATTTTTCCCAATCTTTTTTTCTCAGCCAAACAAACCACACGTCGTTGTCGTTATTGTTACGCTGCGAAATAAACCCAAGTTTCGAGCCGTCGGGGCTCCACACAGGCGAGTAATCTCCCTTGGGATGCATGCTCACATTGATTGGTTTTTTACTGTTGTCCGCTGGTTGAATGTAAACCTCGCTATTGAAATACAAATCGTCCAGCGAATAAGCAAGCCATTTGCTGTCGGGGCTCCAGGCAATTCCCCCCGGCGTAGCCCAACCATTCAAAAGGGAAACCTCTTTGGTTATTTTACCATCCTTACTTAAACTTGCCACAATTAGCTTTCCGCGTCCGCGCACAAAGGCAATTTTCTTTCTATTGGGAGAAATCCTGAGCTCGCTTTCATCCCTGTCAGTATTGGTCAATCTCTTAACGGAGTAGCTCAAAGCGCCGTAAATGCTTGTGTTTTGCGGGTCGGAAGACGCTACGCTGTAAAGGTCATATTCGCCGCTCCTATCCGAAAGAAAAATAATTGTTGAGTCGTTAAGCCATTGCGGGTTCATATCTCTTGCCGGGCTGTTAGTTAAATTAACCGCTTTGCTCTTTTTCTTCTTGTTCAACTTAACGAATATTTCGCCCCTTACAACGAATGCAAGGTAGTTACCGCTTGGGGAAACCGAATAGTCCGTAGCGCCGCCGGTAAAAGTTTTGTGAGCCACGGCGTCTAATTTACTGTCCGTTCCAACTTTCACGTTTATTCTTGAAATGGAATTGTCGTTCAACGTCAATTTGTAAATATCAACCAACTTTTCAAAAACTATTACCTTACCGTTTCCGCTAATATCAAAATATCTTACGCCCGAATCTTTGAAGCGGGTAACAGCCGTTGGGGGTTCAACAATTTTACCGCTTTCATTAATTTTTAATTTAAAAATATTGTAGCGTCCGTTTCTTGAGCTAATAAAATAAAGCTCTCCGTTTTTTCCCCACTTCGGGTAAAAATCGTTTCCGTTGTAAGTTGTCAGTTGAATGTATTTGTCTTTGGCAATGTCGTAAAGCCAGATGTCTTTGTTTGCAGGTCCGTGGTAAGCTTCCCTTGTTAAACGGCAAGCGCCGCGAACAAAAGCAAGGAACTTCCCGTCGGGCGATTTTGCCGGCATGAACCCAACGGCATTTAAAAACCTGTAAGGCGTTCCGCCGTTGGCGTTTACAACGTAAATTTCCTTTGACCATTCAACTTGCTTGAACAACCTTGTTGTGGTAAAGAAGAGTTGCCCATCGTCGCTCCAGTCGCTTAACTCGTCCGCCGAAGAATAATAAGTAAGCCTCTTTGCCTGCCCTCCCTCAGCCGGAATTACAAACAAATCGTCGTTGCCGAACCGATTTGAAGTGAAGGCAATTTGCTTTCCGTCGGGACTGTAAACCGGCAGGTAATCGTAGCCCGGGTGAACGGTGCGCCTAAAAGCCTCGCCGCCGTTAATGTTAACAGTCCAAATATCTCCCTGATACGAAAATGCAATTTCCGTCCCAGCCGGATTAACAGCCGGATAACGGATTAACTTTTCCTGTGCATTAAGCTTAACGCCAAAAAAAAACAGCGCTAATAGTAATAAAGTAATAATGCTCTTGAGTCTCATCCTCTCACCTCTTAGTTTATTAATTAGGAAAAATTTAATAGACGTTTTCATGCCCTGATTGTTCAAAAAAATAATTGTAAAATTTTCTTCGCTTCCCCAAACCCTAATATTAAAAGGCGTTTTGCCTATTTAAAAATCTTTTTACTCCACAACCATTTTCCGATTTCATTAAAGCTTTGCTTTCGCACGTTCTCTCAAAGCCTTTTTGCCGTATTTTTTTAACAGGTGTTTTTCGATTCGTTCGAGTGGGTAATTGTCTTTTCCAAACAAATAATCAATGCCAACTCCATCCAATAACGCGCCGAATTCGTAAGCTTCAATTTTAGCATTTGGAATTTTAATTTTCCTGAAAACTTTTTCAATCATTAAAATGTAGTTGTCTATAACTTCCGAGAACACCGTCTTCGCTTCCTCAATAATTTCAGGTTGAAGAGCGAAACTAACGTAAAGCCGCCAGAATTCGGTGTTCTCCCTAATTGTATTGAATGTTTCTTTCAGAAGTTTTTCAATTATTTCGTAAGGATCTTTTGTCTCTTTAAAAGCTGTTTCAAAGCCCGCCATTAGAACAACCACTTGTTGCAAAATAGCTTTTGCCAAATCTTTTTTGGCGTCGAAATAATTGTAAATCAATCCTTTGCTTATTCCCGCTTCCTTTGCGACCTCGGCTATTGTTGCACCGTAAAAACCTTTACGCGCAAACACCGATAGTCCCGCTTTAATTATTGTTTCTTTTGTCCGTTCTCTAATTTCCCGATTTTGTTCGCTTGTCCGAGGCATTTTTACTGACCGTTTGTTCAATCAAAATAATTCTACGTTTAAAGTTATTTAAAATGAATTTTAAAGCCAAACAAAGTTTGATTTCAACAATTAAATTTAGGTTCACATCTGTCCAAAATAAATTGAATGAGAATGCGTTTTTGACAAAAACTCTTTCTAAAGAATTATATTTGCAACCAACCGCCCCATCCCAAACCACTAAGGGGCTTACGCAATTTAATATTTGCACAAGTGTTAATGGGATGGGGTGGAAAAGACTTTTGCGCTCTTTACGTGGAAAAGGGAAATATTACTAAGCAAAGTCCGCAGAGATTTTGCAGAACGCTCGGAGAAAATTTTTCCACGAAAATTAATTACTTACGACTTAAGACTTATTCCTTAAGACTTTCAAGTTTTTTAGTAATCAAAAAATATTTTGGACAGCAGTGTTTTGGTTAGCTTCATCTGTTTCTCTTTGTAATACTTTAATTGCCAAGTCAACGTTGAATCAATTATTTTAAGCTTTACTTAGCGTCGTTATTATTTTGCTTTGTATTTTCAGCGCTTTTGAAAACTTGTTTTTAAATTGTTTTTAAAAATTCTTCCGCAAGTTTGAGCTTTTGCGGAGTCCCAACGTCAAACCAATAAGAATTATTATCTTCGTAGCCAATTATTTTAGTTTCTCCCGTAAGCTTTAAAAATGCTTCCACAAGAGGGAATACCTCGGCATTAGGTAGATGCCTTAAAAACAAAGGGCTAACGACTGTTACTCCGCTAAAAGCCAATCTTTTCAGGGGGTTTCCGCTTTTTACAATTATTTTTTTTCCTTCAGTCACATTTTCCCAACCGGCAAGCTCGTAGTTTGAATTAAAGAGTAAGTAGCGGTTTGTTTTTCTTGCCCGCACTGCAAGCGCGGCGTCTGCGTTTTTTACCCGCGCAAATTCAATAAGACTATTTAAATTCAGGTTAGTAATTACGTCAACATTGTGCAGTAAAACCGGTTCGCCTTTGTCGAAAAAATCTATCGCTTTTTTAAGCCCCCCGCCTGTGTCCAGTAGTTTTTCTTCCCTTGAAATATTTAATCGTAGCCCCTTTTTCTTAAAATTCTCAAGGAATTCTTCTATTGCGTCGGCATGGTGGTGAACGTTAACCACAATATTGTCGAACCCTTGTTTTACAAGGCTTTCAAGAACTATTTGAATCAGGGGCTTGCCGTTAACTTTAATCAGAGCTTTGGGAACGTTGTTTGTAAAAGGTCTTAATCTCGAGCCAAGTCCCGCGGAAAAAATCATTGCGTTCATTTTTAAGCCTTAATCTAACTCTCTGTGAATTAGCTCAACGTTAACGTTGAAATTATTCCTTAAATGTTCGGCTAATTGATTAGCGCAATAAACGGAGCGGTGCTGACCGCCTGTGCAACCAAAACCAACGAAGAGATGAGTAAACTTTCTTTTAATGTAATTTTCAACCGTCATATCCACAAGCGCAAAAGCGTTGTTTAAAAATTCTTTCACGTTAGTTTTGTTTTCAAGGAAGTCAATAACCTCCTCGTCGTTGCCGGTCAAAAGTTTGTAATGCTCGTATCTGCCCGGGTTCAAAATCCCCCTGCAATCGAACACAAATCCGCCGCCGTTGCCCGATGAATCCTGCGGAATTCCTTTCCTGTAAGAAAAGCTGTAAACGGTAATTTTTAATTTGTACTCTCTTTTTTTTACGGCAAATTTCTTCAGTCTTTGCGAATTTGTAGCCTCCGATAAAGCCTTACGCAATGCGGGTATTTTTACGGGCAGTTCAATATTTTCCAATAACCACCGAATGTTTTCGAGAGCGTAAGGAATGCTTTTTAAGAAATGCTCCTTCTTTTCGTAAAAGCCGCGGAACCCGTAGGCGCCGCAAGCCTGCATTATTCTAATCAAAACGTAGCCGTAATAAAGCTCGACAAACTCCCTTTCGTTAACCTCGACAAAATCGCCAAGCCTTTTAAGATAATGCCGTAGAAGCTCGTTCCTTATTACCTGCGGAACGTCCGCCTTAGCGTCGTAAAGCAAAGAAGCCACGTCGTATTGCAGCGCGCCTTTCCTGCCCCCCTGATAGTCAATAAAATAAGGGGTGTTGTTCTTCAACATGATGTTTCGCGATTGAAAATCGCGGTAAAGGAAGTAATCGTCTTTTGCGCTCAACAAATAATCGACAAATTCGTTAAAGTCGTTTTCTAACGCTTGTTCTTCGAAAGAAATTCTTGCAAGCTTCAAAAAATAATATTTGAAATAATTCAAATCCCACATCATCGATTGGCGGTCGAACTTAGCCCGGGGGTAACAAACGGAATAATCCAAATCCTTCGCCGCTTCAATCTGAAACCGGGGCAAAATTTCCAAAGCCCTTTTGTAAACTTCAAAAACCTCTTCGGGAAAGTCGCCATTTTTCCTTACCGCCGTAAGAAAAGAAAAGAGCGTAATATCGCCAAGGTCTTCTTCAAGGTAAATATTTTTTTTCAAATCCCTCGCGAAAATTTCCGGAACGTTCAAGCCTTTGTTAAGGAAGTGTTCGGTAAACGTAACAAACGCCTTGTTTTCCTTTTCATCTGCGTTGTAAACGCCAATGGCCGTTTTGCTTTTGCTTTTAATTCTAAAATATTCCCTGTATGAACCAGACGGAGGAAGCGGGTAAAATTCCGTGTGTTTTTCGCCCGCCCAATCTTCGAACAATTTTATTAAAGCCTTTTCTTTGTCCAAATTCTCATCTCAATTATTTTAAAAACAAGTTACTAACTTACGTTAATTTTGCAAATAATTTTCCCGAATGAACTTAAAAAATTTTGTCAAAGAGTCAAATTTTTAGAAAAAAATTTTTTTACTTATTTTAACGACTAAAAGAGAATAACATCCACAAAAGAGAGAAAAGATGAATCGGAAATTATTATTAGGCGACGAAGCGATTGCGCAAGGGGCAATAGACGCCGGTATTTCGGGAGTTTACGCCTACCCGGGCACGCCTTCAACGGAGATAATGGAGTACATTCAAAAGTCCAAATTTGCCAAAGAAGGAAAGATACACGCCCTTTGGTCGGCAAACGAAAAGACCGCAATGGAGGCGGCGTTGGGAATGTCCTACGCCGGAAAGCGCGCTCTTGTTTGCATGAAGCACGTTGGGTTAAACGTTGCCGCCGACGCCTTCATGAATTCCGCAATTACTGGAGTGGGCGGCGGTTTGGTAGTAGCTGTGGCGGACGATCCTTCAATGCACTCCTCCCAGAACGAGCAGGACTCCCGCTACTACGGTAAGTTTGCGCAAATTATTGTTTTGGAACCTTCCAACCAGCAGGAAGCTTACGAAATGACACTCGGCGCATTTGAACTTTCCGAAAAGTACGGCGCGCCGGTTTTGTTAAGAATTACCACCCGCCTTGCTCATTCGAGAAACGGAGTGGATTTGCAAGAACGACGAAAACCCAATGAAATAAGCCTTCCGGAAGACCCAATGCAATTTGTCCTTTTGCCTTCGGTGGCTAAAAAGCGTTACAAAATTTTACTTTCGCTTCAAAATGAATTTGTAAGAGAATCGGAAACATCCCCTTTTAATAAATATTTCAAAGGAACTAACGACAAGCTTGGAATAATAACCACGGGCATTGCGTTTAATTATTTAATGGAAAACCTCTCCGAAGGAGACCTAACTTTTAACGTTTTAAAAATCGGACAGTACCCCATTCCAATTGAGCTGGTTAATAAAATTTACAATGATTCCGAAGAGATTCTCGTTCTTGAAGAAGGCTACCCTCTTGTGGAAGAATATTTGCGTGGTTTAATTGCGCCCTCAAAAAAAATAATGGGAAGATTAACCGGAGAAGTCCCGAGAGACGGGGAATTAAATCCCAACATTGTTGCAATAGCTTTGGGCTTCAAAATGGAAACATCGTTTGAACCTCCGGACTTCCTTACCAACAGGCCGCCCGCGCTTTGCCCGGGTTGCGGGCACAGGGACGTCTACAAAGCTTTGAACGAAGTAATGGAAAACTACGGTAAACAAAAAGTTTTTTCCGACATCGGTTGTTACACGCTTGGAGCGCTGCCGCCTTTTAATTCAATTAATTCTTGCGTAGACATGGGCGCTTCAATCACTATGGCTAAAGGGGCTGCGGACGCCGGGCTTTCTCCGGCTATTGCCGTTATTGGGGATTCCACGTTTACCCACTCGGGCATTACGGGCTTGCTCGACGCGGTTAACGAAAACTCGCCGATTACCGTAATAATTTTGGACAATTCAACAGTCGCAATGACGGGGGGACAAAAGGCTTCCGGCGAAGGGAAAATCCCGCAGATTTGTAAAGGACTTGGCGTTGAGCCCGAACACGTTCGAGTTGTAGAGCCGCTTCCCAAAAATCACAAACTAATGGTTGAAATTTTCAAAGAAGAAATTGAATACAAAGGCGTCTCGGTAATTGTGGCTCAACGCGAATGTATCCAAACTTTAACAAGGCGAAAGAAAGCTTTAATTAAGAGCAAAAAAATTACGGTGACGAAATGAAGAAAGACATTATTCTCGCGGGCGTCGGCGGGCAAGGCATCCTTTCGGTAGCTGCGGTTATTGGATTGGCGGCGCTGGATTACGGGCTGGTCATCAAACAATCCGAAGTGCATGGCATGAGCCAACGCGGCGGCGCTGTGATTTCTCATCTAAGAATATCCGACAAAGAGATTTATTCCGATTTAATTCCCGAAGGCAAAGCCGACATGATTATTTCAATGGAACCGCTGGAAGCCTTACGGCACATTAGTTTTCTGAAGCCAGGGGGTTGGATCATCAGCAATAATAAGCCTTTTGTGAACATCCCCGATTACCCGGACAAAAACAAATTGTACGAGGAATTAAATTCTTTCCCCAACTCTTTGCTTTTAAATAGCGACGAACTTGCAAAAAAAATTAAAGCCCCCAAATCCGCCAATATTATTCTTGTTGGCGCGGCTTCCCTTTACCTCGGAATACCTTTCGAAAATCTTGAGAACGGAATTAAACAAATTTTCGGAAGGAAAGGCGAGGAGGTTGTCGCCATTAATTTACAAGCTCTTAAGCTTGGCAGGGAATTAGCGGGGAGTTCCGCTTAGCGTTAGCCGTTCAAGAGAATTAATTTAGTGATGATATTTATTCATTAAATTTATTATTTTGGAGCTCGTTACTAAATTTTTGTTGTAAAATTAAACGGAATTTTAATGCGAATTCAATCTCAGCCGAAAATTAAATCTCTTTACGTTTTCTCTGTTTCGATTGTAAGCAATCAATTCAATTTTTCAACCCAACAAAAAAGTCAAACAACAAATCTAATTTTTCGAAACAAAATTTTCGACGCTACAAATTTTTATTTAATGGAGAGGATTAAAAATGAAATTTAAATCTTTAATCTTAGTTTTAATTGCTTTTACATTTTCGTTGAACGCTCAATCTTTAGAGCAGACTTTCATTTCGCTAAAAAACACAGGAGTTGCGGAATTCAGAAAAGCCCACCCAAAGTACGACGGCAGGGGAACGATTGTAATTGTGCTGGATACCGGCGTGGACATGGGAATACCGGGACTGGAGAAAACATCCACGGGAAAAACAAAAGTAATCGACGTACAGGATTTTACCGGCGAAGGCGACGTTCAACTTTACAAAGCCGATAGGGAAGAAGAAAACGACACAACTTTTTTCGTCAACGAAGAAAAAGATTTTAAGGTTGCGGCGTCCAAAGGATTACCGCTGACTGCTACAGATGGAGAGTACTACATTGGTAGAGTAAATGAACGCCGTTGGCTTAATTCGAGTTCCGGCGCAAGCGACATTAACGGCAACGGAACCACAGACGACAACTTCTACATCCTTGCGTTTCAAACGCAGGACAGTTCAGGCAAATATTGGGTGGCTTTTTTCGACGCTAATTCCAACGGAGACCTTTCGGACGAAAAGCCCTTAAGAGACTACAAAATTAATTTCGACACTTTTCAAATTCCCAACAAAAAAGGACTTCCTTATTTCACCTTCGCAATTAATATTTTCCCGAAGGAGAAAAAAATTTCCTTGTTTTACGACGACGGCGCGCACGGCACTCATTGCGCGGGAATTGCCACTGGAAACAAAATAGGCGACGAAAATTTTTACGGCATCGCTCCCGGCGCAAATTTAATTGCGTTAAAAATCGGGAACAATAATTTTTCCGGCGGCGCCACCGTTACGGAGAGCATGAAAAAAGCTTACCTTTACGCCGACAAAGTTAGCCGCGAACGCAAGGAACCTTGCATCGTCAACATGAGTTACGGAATAGGTTCGGAAATTGAAGGACGCGCGGAAGTCGAACGCTTCCTTGAAAAACTAACAAAGAAGAATCCCTACCTTTACATTTCAACGGCTAACGGCAATGA
>JALWSN010000340.1 GCA_027080245.1 Ignavibacteriales bacterium
GTATTTTTCGAAAACGGATTGAACAAAAGGGTAATGCGTGCAGCCTAAAATTACAATAATATGGTCATTAATATCTACTTGAGTTGCGGCTTTGTTTACGCAATCTTCAATTGTTTTTTTTGTAGCGGCGCTCTTAAAATCAGATTCAATTTCGGAAGCCAGGTTCGGGCAGGCAATTGAAATTATTTGTTGCGTCGTGTGATTTTCACGAGCAAATCCTTGGCTGTAAACGCCGCGTTCAATAGTAGTTTCAGTGGCGAATATTATTATTTGTGAATATTTTAATCGTTCGCGTTCCCGCGCAAAATACTTTAAAGTTAAATCAATAATATTTAAAATCTTTTTTTCGTTTGAGTAGAAATATTTGGTTTCGTTAACAATTGCGGAAAGTGTGTTGCAAGCGATACCTATTAAGTTCGGGCGGAATTTGTTTTCAATTCCAAAAAGAACTTTGTTAAAAGTTTCGATTTTTTCTTCCGCATTTTGCATTTTGTTGTAACCTGCCCCGGCTTCGGGCAAAGCGTTTACGAAAATAATTGTCGTTTGAGGAATTCCGCGGAATTTTAGAATAGCTTCAAAAAATTCGGACGCTACGCTCAGCCCGCCCAAACCGGAGTCCGTGAAAACAATTTTAAAATCATTCATTAAAAAAATTCTAAAATGCAAATGAATAAAATTCAAACCTACTTATTGTAAAATTATTTTGCAAAGTTGTTAACGTTAGCGTTCCGGTAATGTAAGGATTTTCCTTAATCGTCAAAAGCGTTCTTAAAAGATCTGGAAAAGTTAAGCGGGTAAATTTTGTTTTTTGGAAATTTCAAAAAAAAAAAGCCGGACTTTCGCCCGGCTTGTTTGGAAAACATTGGAGTGTTATTTGTGCCATTCGGGAAGTCTTCCCGGCGTCCAAGGCGCGCCAAGGTTTTCCATTGTAGCTTCCAAAGGCACAATTTCCTTTTGGTAAATGTCTTTTACTTTTTTCAGAACTGGCGGAAATTCATCTGCAAGAATTTCGTAAGCCGTTCTTTCCGTTTGGGTTATTGGCGCGGTAGAACGCCAGTGAGTGTAGGCAAGCGTTTCCAATCTCAAATTAAGCGGAACAGGTTCGGGTGGAACTTCTTCCTGACTTGCGCGGGAAGGCTGCCCGTTAAATTTGTAAAGCACGTCGTCCAACTCGCGCGCAATCTTCTCCGCTTTTTGTAATTGTTCGAAAGATGCCGCCGGAGTTTGCAGGAGAGCTTGTTTAATGTATTCAACTCTCTTGACCAATTGTCTCGTAAAGGCTTCCGTTCCCCTCATCGCGCGGGAAAGCTCGTTTGCTTTCTTTTGGAAAGCTACCAACTCCGCTCTGTCCTTTGCTGGCAGCGTTGTGTTCCTCAATACTTTTGCGTTAAATTCAACCGGTCCGGCAAGCTTCTTAAATCCGTTCCTTGTTACAAGCACCATTGTTACGCTATATCTGCCCGGCAACACGAGCGTGCTGCCCCTTTGCTTTTGAGTGGGATTAAATTTGTTCTTTTTTAGTTTGATTGGATTTGGGTTTTCAAAACGCAAGTCCCAGTTAATTCTGTGAATGCCTTTCGAAGCTTTGGCGGTTAATTTCCGCACTACATTCCCCGATTCGTCCTTAACAGTAAATAATAAATAGGGTGGAATTTCCGCTTTTTCTTTTCGTATCTCGTCGTACGAAGGCTGCGGGATCGGCTTGCCTTCTTTGAAAAGCTTTTTCTCTTTCTCTTTCCTGATTTCCTTCAGCGTTTTCGGAACATCCTTTAAATAATAAGTAAATATTGCTCCGAACGGAGGATTTTTAGCTTTGAAATAATTGCTTCCTTGTCCGTACCTTCCGCGGGATTGAATGTACATCAGAGCGTCTTTAACGGGGAACAAATAAGCTTCCCTGTTTAACAGTTTTTTATTTACCAATCGCAGCGGGGAGTAGTCGTCTAAAATGTAAAACCCTCTGCCGAACGTAGCCAGAACCAAATCGCTTTCTCTTTTTTGAATTGCCATGTCTCTAACCGGAATATCGGGAATGCCTGCTTTTAATCTGATCCATTTTTTGCCGCCGTCCACCGTAAAGTAAATGCCGAATTCCGTTCCCACAAAAAGGAGATTAGGATTTTTGAAATCTTGTTGAATGGAATGAACCGTGCCGTTTTTCGGGAGGTTCGCGGCAATTGATTTCCACGTTCTTCCCTTGTCCGTGCTTTTAAGAATGTAAGGTTTGAAGTCGTCTCTTTTTCTGTTGTCGAACGAAGCGAAAACTACGTTTGAGTCGAAGCGGGAAGGGAAAACGTCGCTGACGTAAGTGTATTTTGGAACGCCCGGGAATTTGTCGTATTTTCTCCATGTTTGCTGGTCTTCGGTAACGGCAATTACGCCGTCGTCGGTTCCAACGTAGAGCAAATCTTTTTGAACCGGGGATTCCGCAAGCGAGACACTTGTTCCGTAAAGGGAAGTGCTCACGTCCTTTGCCACCGCGTCGATGCTCCAATATTTACCCATTACTTTGAAGCTGTTGCGGTCTATTTGCGCCGTGATGTCCCCGCTGATTACTTTCCATGTGTTGCCCATGTCGTCGCTGCGGAAAACTTTGTTGGCGGCGCAGTAAATTGTTGAATGGTTGTGCGGACTAATAATCAAAGGCGTGTTCCAGTTCCATTTGTAAGTAAGCTCGCCTTTGCGCGGTTCGGGACGAATACTAACGCCTTCTTTGCTTTTTCTGTCGTAGCGAACCATGTTGCCGTATTGAGCTTCCGCGTAAACAATGTTCGGGTTTACCGGGTCGATTGCCGTCCAGAAGCCGTCGCCGCCTTGAGTAACGTACCAATCGGAATTTACTATTCCGTCGGCGCTGATTGTGCGCGAAGGCCCGCCGAAGCTTGAATTGTCCTGCGTTCCGCCGTAAACATTGTAAAATGGAAAGTCGTTGTCCACATTTACCCTGTAAAGCTGCGTTACCGGAAGGTTTTGTTTGAAGTCGTAAGTCTTGCCGCCGTCGAAGGATTCGTAAACACCACCGTCGCCGCCAATTAAAAAGTGTTTTGTGTCGCTTGGGTCAATCCACATTGCGTGGTCGTCCACGTGCCTGTTATTATTGCCCAATGGCTTCCATGTTTTACCGCCGTCAAGCGTTACTTTGGTAATGGTTTCGGTCGAATAGACTTTGTTAACGTCCTTCGGGTCGCAAAAGATTTCGTTAAAATATTGACCGCTGGAATGGTAATCGCTCATTCTTTGCCAGCTTGCGCCTCTGTCCGTCGAGCGGAAAAACCCGCCTTTGTCGTAAGCGGCTTCTACGATTAAATAAATTACGTCCGGGTTAGCCGGCGAAATGGCTATTCCCATTCCGCCCAAATCCACTTTTGGCAACCCCTTCATTATTTTGAACCAGGTTTCGCCGCCGTCGGTAGATTTGAAAACGGCCGATTCGGGTCCGCCGCTGATGTGCGTCCAAACGTGGCGTCTTCTTTGTTCCGATGTTGCGTACATTACGTCGGGATTTCGCGGGTCGTAAATAATATTGTTAACGCCGGTGTTTTCGGAAATTGAGAGAACTTTTCTCCAAGTTTTACCGCCGTCCGTAGTTTTGTACAAACCGCGGTCTCCGCCCGGTCCCCAAATAGAGCCTTCAGCTGCAACAAAAACAATGTTGGAATTTCGGGGGTCGATTACAATTCCGCCAATTTGACGGGAGTTTTTAAGTCCCATGTTCTTCCAGGATTTGCCTCCGTCAACGCTTTTGTAAACGCCGTTGCCGTAACCAATTGCCCTTTGGTGATTATTTTCCCCTGTGCCAACCCACACAACGTTAGAGTTGTTTGGGTCAATTCTCACTACCCCTAACGAGTAAACGCCGTAATGATCGAATACGGGTTTAAATGTTACTCCGCCGTTTGTAGTTTTCCACAAATGTCCCGAAGCTGTTGCTACGTAGTACTCCGAATGATTTTTAGGATTAACGGCAAAGTCGGCAATTCTGCCGGAAGTAAAAGCAGGCCCAATGCTCCTTAATTTTAACCCCATGAAAGTATTTTCGGAAAGAAGCGAACTTTTCTTTTTGCCGCCTGCAAAAGCCGAAAATGAAAACGCAAGAATAATTATAAGCGCTAATTTTAAGTTTTTCATTTTAACCCCTCGGTATTGTTTGATTTTTTTTGATTTCGTTTTTTTCTCTCTCTTTCATTTCTTGGAAAAATAATGTTGGTACAAAAATATCAAAATAGAATAAAATGGCAAAAAAATATTTGGGTTTTCTCTTGACATTTGCGTAATTGTTTATTATCTTTATTGCACAATTTTGCAAAAATACAACAAACAAATTAGAGGAGAAAAATGCGAGGAAGGAGAAGACGGGGCGGAATGATGATGGGGCAGATGATGGATCCTAGAAGCCGTTTTTTCATGGCGCTTGCAAGCGACCATCGAATTAAAATAATCGAAGCGTTAAGAAGCGGCGAAAAAAGCTCCGCTCAGTTAATTGAATTACTTGGGCTCGATCCTTCGGTCGTTTCCCGTCATCTAATGATGTTACGCAACGCAGGTTTAATTAACGCAAGGAAGGAAGGCGTAGCCCTTTATTTTTCAGCCGCTGACAAACGTCTTTTCCAAATAATTGATTCGGCCACTAATATTATTAAGGATTGGCTCACGAACTTTCAAGATTTTTTTAACAAATAACGGCAACTAACTTAGGAGAAAGTAAAATGAAGATAGCGATTGTAACTAACAACGGCAAAACGGTAAGTCAACATTTTGGCAGAGCGCCTTATTTCAAAATAATAGAAATTAAAGACGGCAAAGTTACGGGTGAAGAATTGCGAGAAAGGCTGTCCAGACATTCGACTCACAATCATCAGAACGAGCATCACGCAGGCGGCGGGCATGGCGCGGGAATGAGAGAGCACCATTTGAAAATGGTTTCGGAAATATCCGACTGTAATATTTTAATAGCTGGCGGCATGGGAGCAGGCGCTTACCAACATTTTGTGCAAGCTGGCTTGGAAGTGATTTTAACGGACAAGAAATTTATTTCCGATGTTGTTGAAGCATATTTAAAAGGAGAATTAAAAAATCTCGTTTACGAAAGAACCCATTGAAAGAATGGGTTCTTGTTTTTTTTATTCTTTAATATTGCAATATTGTGC
>JALWSN010000341.1 GCA_027080245.1 Ignavibacteriales bacterium
GGAGCAATTCTAATAGTGTAGAGCATTCGGCTGTTATCCCGACAGGGTCGGGATGTAGGTTCGAATCCTACACGCAGAGCTAAAAACAAAGTTCTTTGAAAGCTTGTCAGTTTGTGACAGGCTTTTTGTTTTTGTACAAGTGCAAGTATTTTCTTTACTGCTGAATGAATTTTGCAAGCGCTAAACTTGCACTGAATGTTGTGGAGCATTCGGCTGTTATCCCGACGGTGTCGGGATGTAGGTTCGAATCCTACACGCGGAGCAATTTTGAAGTTCTTTGAAAGCTTGTCAGTTTGTGACAGGCTTTTTGTTTTTAGAGGTAGCGTAAAAATGGGGTATTTCCTTTACATATTAAAATCTCTAAAAATTGAAAAATTCTACATTGGCATTTCACAAAATCCTCAGAGGAGACTTGAATACCACAACACAATTGAAAAAGGGTTTACTTCACGTTACAGACCTTGGAAAATAGTTTTTAGTCAAGAATTTAGCTCTAAGAAAAAAGCTGCTGCTGCAGAAAGAAAAGTTAAAAGCTGGAAAAGTAGGGAAATGATTCAGAAAGTAATTAGAGGTGAAATCAAGCTGTAGAGCATTCGGCTGTTATCCCGACAGGGTCGGGATGTAGGTTCGAATCCTACACGCGGAGCAATTCTAATAGTGTAGAGCATTCGGCTGTTATCCCGACAGGGTCGGGATGTAGGTTCGTTTCCTACACGATAAGCTTTTTCTTAGGTTTTTTCCTACTTTTTTCTCTCGTTAATCTTTAACTCAAAACTTTTTATTATTTTTAATTTCCGTAAATCCGATTTTTTAAACTTGGGTTTGCTCTTAATTTTATCTGAAAAGAAATTGTATTTTAGTAATTGATTAGTTAAGGTGATAAATATAATTTATAGGATAGGAGAAATGAATATGAACTACTTAATAAATATAATCGATACAATCGGCAACACGCCGTTAGTTAAATTAAATAAAGTTGCTCAAACAATTGAATCAGTAATTTTTGCTAAACTTGAATTCTTTAATCCTTCCGGAAGCGTTAAGGACAGATTAGCAAAGTATATTATTGAAGATGCCGAAAGAAGAGGAATGCTTAAACCCGGAGGCACAATAGTAGAAAATTCATCGGGCAATACGGGCGCAGCTTTAGCTATGATTGCGGCGGCAAAAGGTTACAAGTGCATTATTACAATGCCAGATAAAATGAGCGACGAAAAAAAGAAATTTATGGAAGCTTTTGGCGCTACGGTAATTGTTACGCCTACTGACGTTCCTGCAGATTCTCCCGACAGTTACTACCAAGTTGCAAAAAGAATAGCAGAAGAAACGCCTAACTCTTTTTACGTAGATCAGTACAATAACCCTAAAAACATTGAGGCACACTATTCCATAACAGGACCTGAAATATGGGAACAAACAAAAGGTAAAATCGACATTTTTATTGCCGGCATTGGAACCGGCGGCACTCTAAGCGGCGTAGGGAAATTTCTAAAAGAAAAAAATCCCGAAATAAAGGTAATTGCCGTGGATCCGATTGGCTCCGTATTTTACTCTTATTTCAAAAACAATGAACTTATTGAACCCCGGGTCTACATGCTGGAAGGTATCGGAGAAGATTATTTGGTAAAAGCAATGGACTTTTCCGTTGTGGATGATATTATTCAAGTAAACGACAAAGATTCTTTCAGCATGGCCAGAAGATTAGCAAAGGAAGAAGGGATATTTGCAGGAGGTTCCAGCGGTAGCGTTGTTTGGGCGGCTCTTAAAATAGGAAGCAGTTTGACAGAAAAGAAAAATATTGTCACAATTTTGCCCGATAGCGGCAACAGGTATTTAAGCAAATTTTACGACGATTCATGGTTTCAATCAAAATTTTTTGTAAAAAGGGAGAACTAATATGGAATTTGAAACAAAGGCAATTCACGTAGGAGAAGAACCAAATTTAACTGGTGGAGACTCTTCCGATGTCGTAATACCAATTCATCTTTCTTCTACTTTTGCCAGAGGAAAATTAAATGCTCCTCCTAACAAATACGAGTATTCGAGAAGCGGGAACCCAACTCGCGAAGCGTTGGAAAAAAGATTAGCGGCGCTGGAAAACGCAAGATTCGGACTTGCATTCTCATCGGGAATGGCAGCAGTCACAACTATTTGCTTGACTATGTTAAAGGCTGGCGATCACATTTTGGCTTTTGACGATTTGTACGGCGGCACTAAAAGGATTTTCGAAAAAGTATTCAATACCAATTTCAATATTGAACTTAGTTATGTCAATGCTACAGACGTTCAAAACATTGAAAATTCAATCCGCAAAAACACAAGATTAATATGGCTGGAAACCCCAACAAATCCATTGATGAAATTGTGCGACATAAGAGCTATTTCTCGATTGGCTCACGAAAATAATATTACCGTTGTTGTTGACAACACATTTATGTCGCCCTATTTTCAACAACCTCTGGAGCTGGGCGCTGATGTTGTTGTTCATAGCACAACCAAATATTTAAACGGACACAGCGATTCCGTTGGCGGCGCCATCATGCTTTCGGACGAGGCGCTTTTCAATCAATTAAAATTCAATCAAAATACGGCAGGCGCAATTCTCTCACCCTTCGATAGTTTTCTTGTTTTAAGAGGATTAAAAACCCTTCCTTTAAGAATGAAACAACACGAAGAAAACGCCATTAAAATTGCGAACTTTCTTGATTCTTCCCCTCTTGTTCAAAAGGTTTACTACCCCGGTCTAAAAAATCATCCCCAGCACGAGTTAGCCAAAAGACAAATGAGTGGTTACGGGGGAATGATGTCTTTCGTACTTAAAGGAGGCCCGGAGGAAGCAAAAGCATTTTTAGAAGGTTGTAGAATTTTTACATTGGCTGAAAGTCTGGGGGGAGTTGAATCTCTCATCGAGCACCCAGCTTCGATGACCCATTCGTATTTACCCAAAGAAGAAAGAGAGAAATTGGGAATCTCCCATTCGTTAATAAGACTATCCGTAGGTATTGAAAACATTAACGATTTGCTAACCGATATTCAAAACGCATTGAATCAAATAAAATAATTACTCAACAATAAAAAGTAGACCGGCGTCCGAATTAATAACTCAACACAATAAAAAAAAGGGGCTTTCGCAAGCCCCTTTATTTTCAATGCTTAACGGTAAAACTTGTACCGAACGTCAACAATATCAGCCTTTTCCTTAAGCTTCTTCAGCCATTGTTCGTAAACGCGGGCTTTGCGAGCTCTCAATAATTGATCTCGTATTACATTGTGTTGTATTTTGTAACTTGCAGAATCAAATTTTGACCTGTCCGTCACTCTCACAAGAAACGCGCCAATTTCTTCTTTAATTGGCTGGGACAATTTGTTCAAATCGGCTTTCAAACAATACTCTTTGAACTTTGGTAAAAATCCCAATCCCACAATGGTTTTATTCCGCGTAAAATTCTGCGCTTTGCTAACGATTGCTTTCGGATAAACCTGGTAAGCTAACTGAAGATTGCCCGTTTCGCCGATTTTGTTCCTAATCCTGCCTGCAATTTCAACGGCTTTCTCCCGCTTTTTAATGTTCTTAACGTAGTAGACAATGGATTTTTTTACCTTCTCGAATTTCTTGTAACCGCCTTCGGTAACGAGTGACATTCTCGCAACAATGTACCCAAGAGGAGTTTTAAAGACGTCGCTCACGTCTCCCAATTCGGCTGAGGTTGCAAAGTGAACAAGACCTCTGTTAGTCCCAAGTCCGGGAATGTTTTCCGTTTCCGCAGGGAACTTCGGAGTCTTTTTAATTTTGTAGCGCATTAGTTTGGCTTCCGAATAAAAATCATTCTTTTTTGCCAAATAAGAAAAGTCGCTTGCCTTGTTATAAAGCTCGTCCATTGTTGTAGCTGAAGTTTGAATTTTATTAACGATTTTTTCAACGACAAACTTTTTGTTAGTCCTGCCTGTAACTTTAACGATGTGATATCCGAACCTCGTTTTAATTGGTTTTTGAATTTTACCAATCCTGCCGGAAAACGCCGCTTTCTCGAAAGGCTTAACCATTTGTCCTTTGCCAAACCAGCCAAGGTCGCCGCCCCGGATTGCGCTACCGGGGTCCTGTGAATATTCTTTCGCTAACTTTGCAAAATCCGCTCCCGCTTTAAGCTTTTTGTAAATTTCGTTGATTTTCTTCCTAGCCTCGGCGTCGTTTTTGTCGTTCTTAATAAGAATGTGAGAAGCCCTCACAAACACCCTTTTCGACTTGATTTTTCCCAAAACATGGTAAAGAACAAATCCCTGGTAAGTTAAAACCGGACCTACAATCGCTCCCCTTTTTGCTTTCGTGATGGCGCTCACCGCTTGTAACGGAATCTGGTTTATTGTTAACGTGTCTTTTTTGTAAGGCTGATCGGAATAAGTTCTAACGTAAGATTTGAAAGAAGCCGTATCCCCCGTTAATCTTTTAGCTAAATTTTCAAGCGTTGTTTTGATTGAAATAGTATCGTCCTTCGAAGGCAAATCTCTGAACAGCACGTATTCCAATTGCCTCTGCGGCGGAATTTTGTAAGTTTCCAGATGCTCTTCGTAATACTTTTTCAAATCTTCATCGTTAAAAGAAATAGTCGAATCAGGTATTGTGTTGGCGCGAACCAAAACATAATCCGCGTACATTTTAATATTGTCGCCAATGAATTTTCTTTTAATTTCATTTTCTCCCACAACAACCGAAGCGGTAACGTAATCTTTTAATTTTTCCTGAAGCTTTTGGTTGCGAATCATGCTTTCGGTTTGAATCATCGCTTCTTTATTCTTGGGATTAAAAATCGCTTCTTCGTACTTCTGCCGGTCAAAATGCCCCGTTGAATCGGTAAAATATCTCGCAATAAGTTTTGGGGGATTAGGTCCTAACAACGCGTCTTTAATCTCCTGGTCGGTAACCTTAATTCCGTATTCCTTAATTTTCTGGCGAACCAATGTTTGAATTACCATTGCGTCCCATACTTGGTCCCGCAAAAATTCCATTTGCGTGTCGTCCAATTCCTTGCCGGTTTTTGCGACTTCGTTTTTCCTTGCCGTTTCCACAAATTGGGAATATTCCTTGTAGCTTATTTTTTCCCCGTTAATCGAACCTACATCGTTAGTAGGC
>JALWSN010000342.1 GCA_027080245.1 Ignavibacteriales bacterium
GTGGATGAATGGATAATTGGGGTCTTAGTTAGATTCACTTTCGAACAATCTATTACTGCTTTTACAAAAATATCTTGTGGGAATACTCTTCCTTTAATCGTCCATTCATCCAGCTATCCAGCCATCCAATCATCCATTCATCCAAAGCTCTAACGCTCCAAAGCCTTTTAACCTCTTAACCTTTTAGCCTCTTAGCCTTTTTCCCTTTCTCCGTTTTTCGCAGATTGTTTTTCGCACCGCTGCCTGCGCGTCGAAAAACCAATCCGCGCTACAAAGTCTCCGTTTAACATTTGCATTTTTTTAATGGGAACGTGTATTTACTTTTTGTCGAGTGTTAAATAGTTGGATAAATGTATTGTTGGAGGAATGGATGTTCTGATTATTGATTTTGGATTTTAGTTTTTCGATTTTTCTTATTCCCAGCGCTCTTATTCATTTACGCCTATTCGCAGATTGTTTCTGACTCCGCTAAGCGCAGAGTCAGAAACCAATCCGCGCTACATGATTTTATTTCATTCCTGCTATTCACAATTTACAATTCACCATTCACATTTAAATTACGCTAAATTGTATTTTTCAATTTTCGAACGCAGCGTTGAAACAGGAATGTTCAATATTTCAGCGGCTTTGTTTTTGTTGCCGGCGGATTTCTCCAAAGCTCCCTTAATTAAATTAATCTCAAGATTCTGAACCATTTCCACCAATCCCTGCCCTTTAGGTTTGGTTGGTTTGGCAAACTTCGCTTTGAATTCATTTGGAATTAATTCGGCGGTAATTTTGCCTTCTCTACTAATAATCACAAGTCGTTCTACCAAATTTTTTAATTCCCTCGTGTTTCCGGGCCAATCGTAATTTTTCAAAATATCGTAAACATCCTCAGCAACTTCAATATTTTTAGAAGGCGAATACCGCTTCAAAAAAGCGTCGAATAAAATTGGGATGTCATCCCTTCTTTCACGCAATGGCGGTAGATGCAGCGGATAAATATTCAATCTGTAATAAAGGTCCTTCCTGAACTTTCCCTCGTCGGACAATTTTTTCAAATCCGCTTTGGTCGAGGCAATCACGCGAACATCAATTTTAATAGTTTTGCTGCTGCCAAGCTTCTCAATTTCCTGCTCCTGAAGAACCCGCAACAACTTCACCTGCAAATCCAATGGGATGTCGTCCACGTCGTCGAGGTAAATTGTTCCGCCGTCGGCTTCCTCGAACCTTCCAACGCGTTCCCTATCCGCGCCGGTAAATGCCCCTTTCACGTGTCCGAAAAGCTCGCTTTCAAATATTTCTTTCGAGAGAATTGCGCAGGAAACTTTAACCAAAGGTTTTTTCTTACGGGGACTATTGTAATGAATAATGTTTGCAATTAGTTCTTTGCCCGTTCCCGTTTCTCCTGTAATTAAAACTGAGGATTTGAATTCCGTCACCAATTTAATTTCTTCCTTTATTTTCCGAACGCTTTCGTGATTGCCGTAAAAGGAATCAATATCGTATTTGCTCTGAAAATGTTCGCTAAACTCCCTGTTGTATTTTTGCAACAAAGTCAATTCGCCGATTTTGTCAATTAAATTCAGCAGTTCAATCGGTTCGAAAGGCTTTGTAATGTAATCGTAAGCGCCCAATTTAATAGCTTCTACCGCCGATTGTATTGTGCCAAAAGCCGTAATGATTATTACAAAAATGTGCGGATTAATTTCCTTGACCTTTTTCAATAGCTCCAACCCGCTCATTTCCGGCATTCTCACGTCGGTAATCAAAATTTCAACGCCGGGATTTTTTTTAATGTAATCCAGCGCTTCAAGCGGCGATTCAAAATCCACTACATTGTGACCGGCGGTCTCAACGTCTTGCGCTAAAGTAACCCTTAAAATCTCCTCGTCGTCAACAATGCAAATTTTCATCTTCCTTTCGGAATTTTCCATTCTTTCTTCTCCTAATACTTCGGTAAATGAATCTTAAAAGTAGTGTATTTCCCGGGTTCGCTTTCAACTTCAATGCTCCCGTTGTGCAAATTAACAATATTGTAAACTATGGAAAGCCCCAAACCGGTGCCTTGGTTCGAACTTTTCGTAGTGAAAAACGGTTCGAAAACCTGATTTAATTTTTCCTTGGGAATTCCAATCCCATTGTCTTGAATTAAAATGGATACAAAATTTCCCTCTTCTTTGGCTTGGATGCGAATGTTTTTTTCCCCCTTCGAATTGTCCGCTTCAAGCGCGTCGATTGCATTAACCAGCAAGTTAACAAAAATTTGCTCAATGTGCGTTTTACTGCCCAAAACATCGAGATTTCCCTTTAGCTCTTTCGTTAAAACAATTCTGTTGTTTTCAAGTTTGTAAGCAAGCAACAACAATGCATTTTCAATTTGATTTTCGATGTTTACCCGCTCGAACTTCAAATCTTCCAACCGAGTGTAATTCAACAAATTTCTGATTACATTTTCAATTCTTTTCGCCGCATTGTCCATTAAATCCAAATACCTTTCGTTCTGTTGAACGTTTTGAGGATCGATTTTCATTCGCCTCAAGCAATTCTGAATTCCCGAAATAGGATTGTTGATTTCGTGAGCCAACCCCGCCGAAATAGTGCCGATTGTAGCGAGCTTTTCCGATTGAATTAGTTTTTTTTCTGCGTTTTTTAAATCCTGGTAGGCTCTGGAAAGCCTGCGAATCATGTCGTTAAATTTGTCTGTTAACAAATCAATTTCGTCAATAGCTCGGAACAAAAACGGAAAAACTCCGAAAAACTTTTGCCTGATAGTAATAGTCGGTGGATTTCCCTCCGCTAAAGTTTCCAGGGTGAGTTTGTCCGAGGTGGATTTAATTGCGTTAATCGGGTCGGTAATAAAAAGCGCGAACATAAGCGCACCGATTATTCCAACCAGCAGAAAAAATCCAACCATAATCCAGAAGTGCGAAAGCGTGGCAGTAATATCTTTGTTAATTTTTTCCTCGGAAATTCCAACCCGCACAAATCCAAGCTGTCCGCTTAAAATAGGCAGGGCAATGTCCCGGATTTTCCTTTTGCCGGAAAAGTCGGTAAGTTCAACCAAAACAATACTTTTCTTGTTGCCCGCGGAAATTTTGTTGGCGTTAATTAAATCCTTTGTGATTGAATATTGGTAACTGCCGGCAACAAAATTGTTTTTATTGTCGAGGATGAATGAATAAACAACGGTGCTGTCAAGGGATTTTTCCTCGTCTAAAAGCTTTTGGACGGCTACGTAATCTTCAAACAAAAGGTAATTTACCGATTGCTCGGCAAGCGTTTTAGCAATGTTCATTGCGCGTTTTTCGGATTCCTGTTCCAGCGCCTTTTGAATGTCCTGGAAAATCAAATAAGCGTTTACGCTTCCGAACAAAATAACAATTAGAACAATTGCAATTGTAAATTTCCAGAATAACGGGACTCTAATCTTGAACTTCATTTTAGTTAAAAGAATCCAGTGAATTGTAAATGCTTGGGTCGACCATTTCGAAGGATTCGATATTTAAATCGCTCAAAACCTTTTTGCCGAGCGGGTCTTTGTCCATCTCCAACAAAATTTTTTGAATTTTTTTGATGAGCTTTTTGTCCGCTGTGGCGGGATAAACAAACGGCGGAATGCCGTATTTAGGCGATTTTTTGATTATCACCACGTCTTTAACTTTTTGAGGGTCGTTTTTTAGCAGGTAATCGTAAACCAGCCCGTCCACGGAAGCGCCGTCAACAAGCTTTCTTGCCACCGCTTGAATTGAATAATCGTGGGCGTAAGTAAAAATTGTTTTGGAGAAAAAATCTTTAGGGTTTGCGTGTTTTGATTTTAACAAAAGAATTGCGTATTTGTAACCGGTGTTCGAAAGAGGGTCCGAAAAAGCAAACGAATGGCCCTTTAATTGGTCGAAGTTAGTAATTTTAGAATCCTTGTTTACAATAATGTAAGCCTGATAATAAGTTCGTCCGTTAATTTTAGGTGCGGCTAAAATTTTAAGGGGAAATTTTCTTCTGGCAACAACGTAAGCTCCGGAACAGACGTAAGCAAAGTCTAGTTTCCCCTGCTCCAAAAGATCGTTTACTTCTTTGTAAGTTTTTCGTTGAGTTAATTTTATTGGCGTTCCAAGTTTGTCCTGAATATATTTCAACAAATTTTCGTACAAAAAAAATGTTCGTTTTGGAGAAATCATCGTGGAAATTGCAACATGAATTGACTTGGAAGCAATGTTGTTAGAGGCGGCAGTAACTTCAGTATCTGAATCTTTAATATCTACTTCCACTTTTTTAGGTTGTTCGTTGTTAAACCTTGCGCTACAACCCGCTGTAAAAAGTAAAATCAACGCAAAATTTATTAAATATTTTAATCTCATTTTTTCATCCCTTTAAAAATTGAACATTAAAAATAACTTAATATTTTAAAACCCTCAAATAATTTTGCTTGATAATCTGTAACTAAATAATTATCTTGCAAAGCAAGAAGAAGATATTAAGGTCGGATAGTTGTTTTAATCCTTTTTTTCCCTCGCAATTACTACGAAAGTAATTTCCTACATTTACCTACCTCAACATTAAAACATTCAAGGAGGATTCCATGCGAAAACTATTTTTACTTATTCTACCTTTAATTTCCACATTAGTTTTTAGCCAGGATTTTCAAATCTCAAATTCGGGAAAATATTCGGTCGATTTGCCGCACATTTCCTTTAGCGGAGCGAGAACTCATCTTGTTTACGGAACAAATTTTTATTATTACAATTTCAATATTAACGGACCTACGACACCAATAGAAAATCCAATTTCGCCTGCGGATAATTTCGGACCTAACACTACGGACTTCGCGGTCGATCCGGCGGATTCAAATCATATTGCAGTGGTTTATTACGATTACGATTACAATACCAGCGTTCAATTTTATGGCTGTTACGTCACTGAAAGTCAGGATGGCGGCAAAACATTCGATGTGCCTACCCTGATGGACACAGTACTTTACGGCAACAGCTTTTAAAATTTGTTTTGAAACAGGCAACGAGGAAATTTTTTAGGCTAATGTTAAACCCCCTGAATTGACCTCTGTTAAGGGGAAAGAACCTATCGCAAAGGATTTTAAGCTTTACCAGAATTATCCAAATCCCTTTGGAGAATC
>JALWSN010000343.1 GCA_027080245.1 Ignavibacteriales bacterium
TTTACGTCCGTTTCGGGAATTACCCTCAAAGCTTCCACAATGCTTTCGGTAATGGCGTTTGCCCGCTTTTTGATTTTCTTGGATTTCTTTTTTCGTTCCCGCAGCAGCTCGCGATTGTTGTTAACGAAGGCTTCGAAAACAAGACTTAAATTTTTCGAAACAAAGGAAACGAATTTTTTTGTTTGCAGCATGCATTCAAGCAAAGCTTCGTAGCCCGAAGCCCCTAATTTTATTTGCTCTTCTTCCTCTTCTTCCTTTTCTTTTTTGAAATAAAAATGGGTTCGCGCCACCGAGTAAATTGCAAGCGCTATTAAAATTACAATAGCCCAAACTTTAGCGTAGTAAATGAACACCGCAAAAACGCCCGAAACAGTGAAGGCAAGCAGAGCCGTAACGAACCAGCCTGCAATTACAGTAAACACTCCGTTAACCCGGTAAACCGCGCTGTCGCGCCCCCAGGCTCTGTCGGAAAACGACGTTCCCATTGCCACCATGAATGTTACGTAAGTTGTGGACAAAGGCAGCTTCCAGGAAGTGGCTATTGAAATTAAAACGCTGGCAATCATCAAATTAACCGAAGCCCTTAACAAATCGAACGAAATCGGCTTGCCTTCCTCGTCCGTGGGCGTTTGTTGCGCGTTGGCAAATCTGCTGTTTACAAAATCAACTAAAAATTGCGGCGTTAATTTTTTTACGAAGTTAAAAAACTCAATGCTTTTGCGAACGATTATTCTGGAAATCAGGGAAGATTCAAACCGCTCGTAGCCTTCTTCCTGCCTGCTTAAATCAACTGAGGTTTGAATTACCGACCGGGCTTTCCTGTTGACAATCAAGGTTCCAATCATTATTACCCCCGCTATGACCAATAGCCACGGGCTTGAATGAATCTTTCCGCTTAACGCTTTCATTAGAACGTTTGAGGGGTCTGCAATGTTCGAAGTCAACTGGTAAGCGTTTAAACCTGCAAGCGGAACGCCGATGAAGTTCACCAAATCGTTTGCGGCAAAAGCCAGCGCAAGGGAAAACGTGCCGATTAAAACAATCGGCTTCATGATGTTTATTTTCAATAACACAAGCGCTTCGAAGAATAAAGTCCAGCCCACAAAGCTGTAAAGAATGATGTCCATTGAGTGGGAGAGAATCCAGTTTTTAGTTCCGGCGCTAATGAAGCTTGCCCCGCCAACGCCTTTAATTAAAATAAAAAAGGTAATAGCCGCAAGGGAAACGCCGCCCCACAATGCGCCGTAGCGGGGAATTCTTTTGGCGTAATCAAAAGTGAAAACGAATCTAACTAAAAATTGAATGATTGCGCCTACGGTAAAGGCTACAACAACGGAAAGTAAAATTCCGCTAATGATTGTAATTGCTTTGGAAGTGTTGATGTATTCGGCTAATTTTTCAACGCCTTGTCCGCCGTGAGTAATTTTTAGCAACGCTACAGCCACCGCCGAACCGAGCAATTCAAACACAATGGAAACGGTGGTGGAAGTAGGCAACGCGAACGTGTTGTAAAGGTCAAGTAGAATTACGTCCGTTAACATTACCGCCAGGAATATCGTCATTATTTCGGAGAAATAAAAATATTGGGGATTGAAAATCCCCTTCCTTGCCACTTCCATCATGCCTGAAGAAAAGAGCGTTCCGGCTAAAATACCCAAAGCCGCAACTAACAAAATGATGTGGCGGGGAGCTACGCGCGAGCCAACGGCTGAATTCAGGAAATTTACCGCGTCGTTGCTTACGCCAACTATCAAATCCGACACGGCTAACAAAATTAGAATTACAACAATAGCAATGTAGATGTTCATTAACTGAAGCTCTTTTGTTTGATGAAAAACAATTAATATTTTAGTTGAATAAAAATAATAAAATTGGCGCTAAAAATTTTTTTAAATGGGGAAATTTTACGCCTTACAATATTGGCGGAATATTGGATGGTAGTCCGAATGGATGCTACGTATCTCGTCCCAATAAATCGGAACTACGACGAGACAAGTCCGCTTTCTCCCGCAAGTTGCGGGATACGCCGCGATAAGTTGGATGCTTAGGGCTGTGGCATAATAGAAGTGCGAGATATTCTCAATCAAATTTTTCTTTTGTCAAAATTTAAATCGTGAGTAACCTGCATTCTGGAAATAATATTGTTCTTAGCTACTCCCTACGGTCTCCTCGCGAAAGCTAAGCGAACTCTACGTGGCGCTGGTTTTCCTTTTTAATGCAAAGCGCGCGGGGTTATTCTTCAATTAAAGTAACAGCTGAAATAATGAATTGACTAAGCGACCAAGAGACGGGGAGACCGAGAGATGATTAGAATTAACAGGGTAATTTCTTCAATCCCTTTTTTTTGATTTAACAAAAGCATAACCAAGAACTACGCGCCAAAAACCGCGAAAAAAAATGAATTCCCCTTCCTTTGTGCTGGAAGGGGATTCAGTGGGCGGGTTCTTAAAATATTAAATCTTAATTTATTTTATTAAAATCATCTTTTTGGTAGAAGTAAAACTACCAACCGAAAGGGCGTAGAAATAAATTCCACTTGGCAGGTTCGTCGCCCTGAATTCAACGGAATAATTGCCCGGCGTCTGATACGCATTCACAAGTTCTGCAACTTTACGCCCCAGTACGTCGTAAATGGTTAAAGTTACATGCTGTTGAAACGGTGATTTGTTCCTTGCGCCAATTAAGTATTTTATTATTGTCGAGGGATTAAAAGGATTCGGGTAATTTTGGTAAAGGCGGTAATCTTTTAGTGTAATGTTGTCTTTCTTTTTCTCCTTTACGTCAAGCAAGACCCCGTTTTCATTGAAAATGCACAAATTTACTTGTTCGGATGCCTGAGTTGAATTGAAAGACGCAAACCAGACGTTCCCCTTGGAATCCACCGAAACGGCGCCTAAGTTGTTGGTGGGAATAACCGAATTTTCCACTTTGTATTCAGTCCAATTATTTTCGCTTGTGTATTTAACCAGCCCATCGCCTGTGGCAATCCAAAAATTATTATTGTTGTCAACGTCGAAAGAGTAAATAGATTTTGATTCAATGCCCGTTGCCGCCCTTGCCAAAGCCTGCCAGTTGCCGTTTACAAATTCCGCCAAGCCGCCGGTATCCCAATCTGTACCGTTCCAGTACGAAGGCACAAGCGCCCAAAGATTTTTATTTTTATCTTCGCGCATTTCAATTACGCCGTAGCCCGGGAGTCCCGAATTTGTTGGGTCGAAAACCGCCCAATGTTGTGTGGTTAAATTGTAACGCGCTAAGCCGTGATGCGTTGCAACCCACATGTAATTGCCCCAGGAATACAAGAATTGAATGTCGTTGTCGGGGAAGGTGCTGTCCGAAGACGAAATGGTCTTGTAACTGCTCCCGTTGAAAATCACTACGCCGTTGTAGCTCAATCCGAACCAGATGTTGTTGTTGGCGTCCTTTGCCATTGCATTGATTGTGTAACCGTCGATTGCGGCGTCTTTGTAAACAACAAAGTTTTTGCCGTCGAACAACGCCGCGCTGCCCTGCCTCGTTCCAATAAGCAATTTGCCGTCCTTTGTCAAATCCAGCGAATTAATTGCATTGCTTGGCAACTGGGAGTTTTCGCTTGTGTAATTTGTCCAGTTTTCGCCGTCGTATTTGAACAATCCTTGATCCGTTGCAATGTAAGCCGAATGGTCTCCGAATGTAACGATGTCGTAAATTGTAGTGGTAATGGGCGAATTGGAAGTGTTGTAACCCGCCGCCCAGGTTTTTCCGTCGTACATCGCGAGGCCCGAAGGAGAGCCGACCCAAAGCCTGTGCTGCGAATCTTCCAGAAGGGCGTAAACATAGGATGAGGGAATTTTGGAGTTGTTGGTATCGAAGTGTGTCCAGTTCGTTCCGTCGAAAAAAAACAATCCGTCCGCCGTGCCAAACCAAAAACCGCCCTTCCACGATTTTTCGATTGTGTAAATTTTGTTTGTCGTGAGGGGAGAATTGTCCTTATTAAAAGCCGTCCAATTTTGCCCGTCGTATTTGATTACGCCTTTGTCTGGGGTTGCAAGCCAAAGGTTGCCTGCGTCGTCTTCGGCAATTTTGTAAATGAAGTAAGAAGGCAGTCCCGAATTATCCGGCGTGAAAATTGTCCAGTTAGAGCCGCTTATTTCAACGAGACCCCCGCCTGTGCCAACCCATTTTGTTCCGGCTTTGGCGATGTAAATATCAAAAACATTTTGAGATGGAAGTTTGGAATCCCACGTGTTGTAATCCTTCCAGGCGCTGCCGTCGTAGTAAGAAAGTCCGCCACCCTGAAAAGCCACCCACAACTTCCCGCTCCCTTCGGAAGCAATATCGTTAACGGCAACGTCCGCACTGTTCTTATCCCAAAAAATTGTTTGCCATGTGTCTGCCATGTCAAATTTTGTGATTCCCGCGTATTCCGAACCGAAATAAATTACTCCGTCGGCAAGAGTGATTGAATGAATAACATTTGAAGGCAGTGAGGAGTTAGTTCTGTTGTAAAAAGTTCTTTTCCCGGTGGAAAGGTTCATTTTTACTATCCCTCCGTTTGTTCCAATCCACAAATTGCTATTGTCTTCTGCCAGAGCCAGAACATTATTGCCTGCGGCAAAATCGATCCATTTCTGACCTTGGGAGAAAACAAAGGTACTTTTTAAAAAAACAAAGAATGAAATAAGAAGTAACAGATTTTTCATTTTAACCTCCATCGTGTTTTCAGCCAAACCATTTTTGCCGAGTTCTTTGCAAAAGTCAAACCAAACTTTAATAACCTTAAATAAAAAGTCAAGTGGCGAATCTCACAAATAGTACAATTTGGGAAGGTAATTTGCCGACGGCAGACTAAGCCTCACCTCCGTTTTCCGGTTAGTACGCCTGTAGAACGGTTCAACAATTACTTTCCGCTTGTTTGCAAGAAAACAAATAATTCAATAAATCGAAACAATTAATCAGATGTTATTATTGGGCGCAACCTTCATTAAATATCTTGAATCTTTTAAACGAAATGAAGTAATTGTTTGTTAGGCAGATCGGTTATTCTTGCTAACAAACAGACATTTAGATTAAAATAAACTGTAATTGTTTAAAATAAAATAAGTTATGACG
>JALWSN010000344.1 GCA_027080245.1 Ignavibacteriales bacterium
TAAGACCGATATTTATTGAATACGAAGCCGTCAAAGATGTAATTGTAGCCAGAGATATTATGAAAAAAATTCCCGTTATTTTAAAACCTTACAACGATTTGGATTACGTTATTCGTTTGTTTAGCAAATACAATTTGGATCAATTTCCGGTAGTGGAAAATGACAAAATATTAGGTACGGTTTCCAGGCAGGAAATTTTATCGGTTTACAATCGTGAAAGTTTGAAATTCAATTTAGCTGATGGTCTTTCTAGCGAAATTGTTACTTTGAAGGACACCGGAAAATCAATAATTTCGGGTTACTCGATAGTTGAAATAGCCGCTACCGAATATTTAATTGGCAGAACATTTAAAGATTTACGAATAAGAAACAAGTTTGGTATTGAAATATTAATGATTAAGAGGAAGAAAAATTTAATTGAAGAGGAATTTGAAATAATTCCGCCTTCACCGGAATTAAAGATTAATAGGGGCGACATATTGGTAGTATTTGGAAGTGACGAAAAGATTGAAGCATTCAGGAAAGAAATCGCCTGATGTCGAATAATGTATATTATGTAAACTAACAAAAGTCAACTTTCCTCCACTAAATCTAAAATTAAAATTTCAGCTATTTTCTTATTGAAAGTCTTAAGGAATAAATCTTAAATAAAGCTTTTTTTAATAGTTACGAATTTATCGATTCCTTTGAGCATCTGAACCTTTTTACCTCTTCGTCTTTTTACCTCACTCTCATTCAAAATTCAACATTCATAATTCATAATTATTAATGCAATCACGGCTATTACAAAATTTAACGATTAAACCAAGAACCACGCACCACAAACCAAGAACTAAAACTTTACCTCAAATTGCATGTTGCAATTTCAAGTAAATGTAAAGAACAATTAAAAAGATTAAAAACAAAACAAAAGGATTGACTAATTTTTTACGCTTAACTTTAAGATGTCTTCTAAATTGCAGCTTTCTTTTGCGGCGTTCTTCCTCGTCTCTGTCAGGATCGTAAAATCTTGGCGTATAATCGAAAACCCTATGATTAAATTTTTTAAAAAACATTTTATTAAACGATTAATCTAAAATTATGTTCAATCGGTTTAACTTTAATTGTTCTCAAATCCTCCGAAATAACTTCTCCGTCGCAGTGAAATACAGTCGGCTTCTTAAATTTAATGTAAATTTCCTCGGCTGTCAATAAAGATACTTCCCTAACCTTGTAAATTAAATTAATTAAAGCCAAAGGCAGCGAACGTAATATTTTTAATTTTCCTATTTTTTCAATTATTGTAATGGCAAGTTCTTTTTGATTAAAATTGGCATGTGGGGATAAATAAAATCCCCCGCCGGAAGTTTTTGTGTTGCCCAATGTAATGAGAAATTTTTCAGGAATTGTGTTAATAACCGAAGATTCTTCAATCTGGACGTATTGAAGCGATCTCAGTCCCTCGAAGACGCCATTTAAATAAGCTAATATTCCCCCTTTTTTATTTTTTTTATTAACAATATTTGCCACTAAAGCGTCGAAACCTATTCCAATAGCGTTTACGAATCTCCTGTTCAAAACTTTGCCCAAGTTTTTATTTTCCGTGTATTCCGCGTTGTACATTTGAAAAGGAATTGTATTAGGATTTTCCGTTAAAAATTTCTTTATTAAAATTTCAATATTCTTTCTTTTGTAACCAATATTTGTAGCAAAATCATTGCCAGTGCCAATAGGGATAATTCCAATTTTTAATTTAATTGATTCCTTTAGTCCGTTAAAAACTTCGTTAACTGTGCCGTCTCCTCCTACAATAATTAAGTTATTAAAAGATTGTGCGTGCTCCTTAGCTATTTCAATAGCATGCCCCGGGAATTCGGTTAGAAAAGCCTTAACTTTTCCTTTAATTTTATTTTTTAAATATTTTTCGTAAAATCGTAATCCCCTACCGTTTCCCGCAGACGGATTAACAATAAATATAGTAGAATTAGATTTAAGCATATTTCGTATTTATTTAATATTAAATAAGTTAATTAAACTCAACCAAACAAAGCTTGAACGAATTCGTTCGGATTAAATTCCAACAAGTCGTCAATACCTTCCCCTACTCCAACGTATTTAATCGGGATGTTCAACTCGGAACAGACGCTAAATACCATACCGCCTTTGGCTGTACCGTCCAACTTGGTTATAATTAAACCCGTTAGCTGTGTAAATTTGGAAAACTCTCTCGCTTGGACAAGCGCGTTTTGGCCGGTATTGCCGTCGACAACCAGAAAAACATCGTTGGGAGCATGCTGCAAAACTTTCCCCAATACTCTTTTAATTTTGCCTAATTCCTCCATCAAATTGTGTTTTGTGTGAAGTCTGCCTGCAGTGTCGATTATTACTACGTCAACATTTTCTTTTTTGGCTATTGACAAAGTTTCAAAAGCAACTGCGGAAGGATCACTACCTTGTTTTTTATTAACAATTTGCACTCCAACGCGCCCGCCCCAAATTTCAAGTTGTTCGTTCGCCGCGGCTCGGAAGGTATCCCCCGAACCAATTAGTACTTTGAAACCTTTGTTTTTGTAAATATTTGCAAGTTTTGCAATTGTAGTGGTTTTGCCAGCTCCGTTTACTCCAACCACTAAAATTACATAGGGCTTAAAATCATTGAATTTAATAATTTCAGATTCAACTTTGTAATTTTGTAAAATCTCTTCGAACTCTTTTTTAATTATTTCAATTAAATTAACCTTGCTCCGTTCCTTGGTTTCTCTTAATTTCACTCTTGCTTTTTCTATTATTTTTTCGACAATTTCGTAATTAACGTCCGATGAAATTAAAATTTCTTCAATTTCCTCCAGAACGTCTTCGTCAATAATAGCTTTACCGCTAATCGATTCGCTAATTTGCGTTACGATTTTGTCTTTGGTTCTATTTAATCCTTCTTTTAACTTTTTTAATTTATCGCTAAACGAGCTCATTTTTACTCCATTTAATTGCTTCTATTCCTCTCAATAAATATGCTAATAGTGAAACGTAACTTAAAAATAAACTAATATAATAGAAGAAATTGTAAAAGAAGTTATTATTAAAATTCAAAGTAGCAAGAATTAAAAATATTCCAATATTTAGAACGGTAAATTTACCAATAAAATTGGAAGGCAACACCTTTTTAATTTTTTTCGTAACAAAAATACCGCCAATAAAAATTAAAACGTCTCTTCCAACAATCGTCCAAAAGTAAAATTTTGGGAGCATGCCATTGTAAAAAAGCATTATTACTATTACAACAACTAATGTCTTGTCGGCTAACGGATCAATTATTTTTCCTAATTCAGTTACTTCGTTAAACTTTCTTGCAAGATAGCCGTCGAGAGTGTCCGTTATTCCGGCAACTAAATACAATGCCACGAGGTAATATTTTACCGAAGAGTTAACAGAATATTGCGTAAATAAATAAAAAATTGGCGCTGCAAGCAATAATCTGAATAAACTTAACAAGTTAGACTTAGTCTTGATTTCTTTTAAATTTAGTTTATTTCCCATTTGTATTAAAATAATTATTAAGTAAAATAGTTAACTTCCTAATAATAAAGTAAATAGAATAATTATTTAAATTAGAATCTATCCTAATCAAGATAATCTTTTTCAACTTTACTTTTGATTTTAACGGGATATTTCCCCGTAAAACATGCCGTACAAAAATGCTCCGGCTTGTGATCCACCATAGACTTCAATAATTCATCTTCAGTTAGATATTCCAGGGAGTCTGCTCCCAAATATTTGCGCATCTCTTCGATGTCTCCGTAAAATTTGTTAGCTAAAAGTTCGTTTTCCGAAGGAAAATCCATCCCGAAAAAACACGGGTAAAAAATTGGCGGAGAAGAAATTCTGATGTGAATTGATTTTGGATTTGCTTCCCGTATTAAATTAACCAATTGTTTGGAAGTAGTGCCGCGAACAATCGAATCATCCACAAGAACAATTGTTTTGTTTTCCAGAACTCCTTTTACAATATTAAATTTAATTCTAACGCCTAATTCCCTTTTTGCCTGCCCCGGTAAAATAAAAGTTCTGCCGATGTAATGGCTTCTTATTAAACCAATTTCCAACTTGGACGAAATTCCCATTTTTGCAAGTTGATTTTGGTAACCAATTGCCGCTGTGTTGGAACTGTCGGGTACGCTAATTACAATTACTTTTTCTTTATCTTCAGGCACAACCGGATGGTAAAGCGCAAGATTTTTACCTAATTTCCGTCTGATTTTGTCCACGTTAGAGCCAAAAATTTTGCTGTCAGGTCGGGAAAAATAGACAAACTCAAAAACGCAATGTTTAGGTGTTACTTTTTTATTTATTTTGTAGGACCGAATTTCTTCTTCTGTTTTAGCGTTTTTTTCGATTACAACAATCTCCCCAGGCTCAACATCCCTAATATATTCGGCTTTGTTAATGTCCAGAGCAACAGTTTCGGAAGCTAAAATAAAACTATCGTTCAATTTCCCAATTACCAAAGGCCTGAATCCGTGGGAATCGCGCGCTCCGATTAATTTGTCGTCTGTCATTATTACCAGACTAAATGCTCCCTCAATTTTATTTAATGCTTCCCTGATTTGTTCAATTTGATCGTTAAGTTTAGAGCGGGCAATTAAATGCAAAATTACTTCCGTATCCGATGTGGTTTGAAAAATCGCTCCATCTTCAACTAACTTTTCCCGAATTTCAACTGCGTTGGTTAAATTACCATTGTGAGCGATTGCAAGATTCCCCATTCGGTAATTTACTGAAAACGGCTGAATATTCTTTACCGTTGCGGAAGAACCTGATGTAGAATAGCGATTGTGCCCTATTGCAGTTTTGCCGTAAAGTTTGTTTGTCAACAAATCTTCCGAGCTAAAAACATCCGAAACAAGCCCGAAATTTTTAGAAATATTAAATCGAATTCTTCTTTTTAGGAAGTCGTTAGTTCTCGAAATAATCCCTGCGGCTTCCTGTCCCCTGTGTTGCAAGGCGTGCAGCCCAAAATAAGTTTTTACAGCCGCGTCTTCGCAATTAGTAATTCCGAAAAC
>JALWSN010000345.1 GCA_027080245.1 Ignavibacteriales bacterium
TAATTTAAGAGTATTAATTGAAGACTCGCTAAAATATTTTTACGAGAACGAATATTTCAATAAACTTTCCACGCCGAAAGGGTTGGCTAAAAAATTAGAAATCACTGAAAAACAAGCGAGAAAAGTAATCAATAAATTAATTTCCATTAAATTCATTAAAGAGAGTTCAAACGGATTTAAATTAACGGCAGAAGGCAAAAAAGATGCTATTAAAATAATACGTTCGCATAGACTTCTGGAAAAATACATGGCGGAAGAAACAAGCGTTCCGCCGCAAAACTGGCATACGGAAGCCGAATTTATGGAACACAGGATTAAAAATAGCGAGTTAAAAAAAATATTGAAATTATTGGGTAATCCCGTTGTCGATCCTCACGGAGACCCGATACCATTAGCTTCAGGCGAGGTTCAAAAAATCAATTCGAAACCCTTACCGGAATTGCGTTCCGGCGACTTTGCAAAAGTAATTCACGTGGAGGACGAACCGCCAGAAATTTATTCTGAAATTGTTAAGGCAAATATTTTCCCGGGAAGTCAATTGCAAATAATTTCAATTGACCATAATAATTTAATCGTAAAAATAAACGGCGAAGAAAAGAGACTCGATACAAAAGCGGCTGGGAATATTTCCGTTGTTAAGATTAAAGAGACCGAAGCAAGCAAAGAAAAATTAAAACCGCTAAGCGAGCTTAGGATTAATGAAGAAGTTGAAATAGCAGGAATTTCAGGGGGGTTGCTCGGGCAACAGCGCCGTCGCCTTTTAGATTTAGGCTTTGTAAAAGGTAGCAGAGTAAAAGCTTTGTTAAAAGGCATTGGCGGCGACCCAACTGCTTATTTAATTAAGAACACAACAATCGCGCTCAGAGAAAATATTTCAAAATGGATTTTAGTAAAGGAATTAGAAGATGAACGCTAATTGCGAGAATTGCCCCGTTCATAATTTGAATACGCTTCAACGAATGGGCATCGAAATGAAGGATTTCGATTTTGTCGTTGCTCTAATGGGCAATCCTAACACTGGCAAAAGCACCGTTTTCAACGCTCTTACAGGCTTAAAGCAACACACTGGTAATTGGCCTGGCAAAACCGTAACCCGTTCGGAAGGAGGATATATTTACGGAACTCGCAAATTTAAAATAGTAGATTTACCCGGCACTTACTCACTGCTTTCGATGAGCGCGGACGAAGAAGTGGCACGTAACTTTTTGTTGTTCGGCAAACCCGACGTAACGGTAATAGTGGCGGATGCTACAAGGCTTGAGAGAAATTTAAACTTGGTCTTTCAGGTCCTTGAAATAACGGAAAGAGCGATACTCTGCATAAATTTAATCGACGAAGCCGAAAGGCACGGAATTCAAATAGACGAACGTCGACTGGCTAAAAAGCTTGGGATACCCGTGATTAAAACAGCGGCGAGGGAAAAGAGAGGAACGGACGAACTACTTTATTTTATTGACGAAGTTGCAACCGGCAGTTACAAATGCAATCCCAATCGGGCTACTGCCTATCCTCCCGAAATCGAGAAAGCATTAATTAAAGTTGAAAAATTATTGTTAGGAGAATTCCCCTATTTACCGAACACAAGATGGATAGCGTTAAGATTGTTGGAAGGCGATCAATCAATAATAGAAGCTATTGAAAGCAACGATATTCAAGAATTAATTCAACAAAACGAAATGCAGAGCGCTTAAATGCCGAACAAAAATTTAATCGAAGAAGTCAACAAAATTAGATTAACGCTGGGTCAAAACATTTACGACGAAGTTACGGCTTCCATTTACAAAAAGGCCGGTGAGGTAGCCAAAGAAGTTGTAACACACAAGGGCGAAGATTCCGGAAAACAAAAACTCGATTACTGGCTGGATAAATTAGTTACGAACAAGTTCAGCGGATTTCTAATAATGTTTTTACTACTTGCCGCTGTTCTTTGGATTACGGTCATCGGCGCAAATTACCCTTCGGATTTGCTTTCGAATTTATTAGTGGATAGGCTCCATCCGTTTCTGAAAAACGCTGCGCTACAAATAGGAGCGCCCTCTTGGCTTGTGGGGAGCTTAATTGACGGGGGGTATCTTGCTATGGCATGGGTTGTAAGCGTAATGTTGCCGCCAATGGCAATTTTCTTCCCAATGTTTACCTTACTGGAAGATTTCGGCTACTTGCCGCGCGTGGCTTTTAATATGGACGCTTTATTCAAGAGAGTGGGGGCTCATGGTAAACAAGCATTAACGATGACGATGGGCTTCGGGTGCAACGCTGCGGGAGTAGTAGCTACAAAAATAATCGACAGTCCTCGCGAAAGATTAATAGCCATAATTACCAACAATTTCTCGCTTTGCAACGGCAGATGGCCCACTCAAATTTTGCTTTCAACGCTGTTCATCGCTCCGCTTGTTCCCTCTTACGTTGCGGGCGCGATAACTGCTGCCGCTGTTGTTTTCGTAGCGATACTGGGCATTGCATTTAGTTTGATTGTTTCGTGGGGATTGTCCAATAGTGCGTTAAAAGGGCAAGCTTCGGCTTTTAGCCTCGAGCTACCTCCGTATCGTCCTCCAAAAATTCTACAAACGCTTTACACTTCATTAATCGACCGCACCTTAATTGTTTTGTGGCGGGCGGTAATATTCGCTTTCCCAGCTGGCATTTTAATTTGGATTGTTTCCAACGTTACAATAGAAGGCGAAAGTTTGGCGGCAATTTTCATTCATTGGATCAATCCTACCGCCCTCTTTTTTGGAATGAACGGTGTAATAATTCTTGCTTTTATAATTGCAATTCCCGCCAATGAAATAGTAATACCCACAATTTTAATGCTCACGATTTTAGTCGCAAGTCCGCAATATCTTGGCGCCTCGGCAGGAACGCTTCTTGAAGTTAATTCAGTTAATACTACTCTGAACATATTGAAATTAGGGGGTTGGACTGCTTTAACAGGCATAAACGTAATGCTGTTCAGCCTTTTTCATAATCCATGTTCAACGACAATCTACACAATTTACAAAGAGACAAAAAGTTTTAAATGGACATCAGTAGCAACTTTGCTTCCGTTAATAATCGGTCTTTTAGTTACGTTCATTGTCACCCAGTTTTGGCTTCTTTTTAGCGTTTGAATTACAAGTAGGTATTTTATTATTAGCAATATTTGTGCTTATTAAATATTGTTATTTAACAAATAATTTTAGTATAAAGAAAATCGCACCCCCAACCCGTTAGGCAAAAGATAAAAAGACAAGTTAGAGCCTGAATGTTTGCTTAAACCGGGATTAAATCCAACCACAAACCGCCCCACAAAATAACCAAGCGCAGAGCCGGCAAACACATCCGAAAGCCAGTGCTGATTGTGGTGGATACGCGAAGCTGCAACCATAGTCGCGGTGCCAAACCAAAATATTTTCCAAAAATAATTTTTGTAATAATTTGCCATTACAGTTGAAACTGCAAAAGCTACGGTTGAATGTCCGCTTGGGAAAGAATGAAAATCATTATTCGTAAATTGAAATGGCTTAAAGAACAACGGACTTTTCCCGGCGTAAGGTCTCCGTCTTCCAATAGTTACTTTTATTAAGTAGGTCGCAATGCCTGAAAAAACAAAGGCTTCCGAAGCTTTTAATCCAAGAGTTCGCAGATTGTCGTTGCGAGCAAACAATCCCGTCAGGTACAATCCGCCCGCAAGCGCCGCTGTATATGCGTTTCCCCAATATTTGTCAAATTGAAATATCCTCTCTCCGGTTTTGGTATTGTTGTTAACCGCAAAATCTTTTATCATTTTATCCACAGTAAATAAAGCCCCAGTAACAACAATCGCACCCGTTAATTTAGCAAAACCATTTTCATTAAAATCTGACGGAGAGCGTAAAAGCGCATAGCCGGTTTTCAAAGCGGAATTAAAATCATTCAAAAAAATCGAATCGAAAGATTTTGTTTGCCCATTTAAAATATTTGGCGAGTTTAGAAAAAGAAAAATCGAAAATAAAACGGCGGAAAATTTTTTCATTAATTTGTCCGAATAATAAAATAATTAAACGAGCATAAAATAATTTTAATTCAATTAAGTTGCACGGTTAATTTTAATTTAGTAATTTTTAAGCGGGCTTAAAATATTTTCAGTAAAAGGGTCATGAAACCTATTATTTTAATAGTTGACGACAATGTTTCCCAATTACTCCTAACCAGAAGTCTTTTAAGACGGAACAACTTTGAGATTTTAGAAGCGCAAAACGGTGCGGAAGCTTTTAAAATTGCAAAAGAAAGAAAACCGCAAGTAATTATTTGCGACATTTTGATGCCAAAAATGGACGGGTTTACGCTTTGCCGATTCATTCGCAACGACAAGGAATTAAAAGACACCCCAATTTTCTTTTACACGGCAACTTACCTTGACGATAAAGACAAAGAGCTTGCTTTTAAAATTGGAGTCGATGAATATTTAATTAAACCTGCAGAGAGAAAAACATTAATTGATCTAATTAACAAATACATTTACGAGAAACGACCCGAACGGCAAATAATTGAAATGGGGCGGGAGCCTTATAATGGCGAAAAAATTGTGTTAAGGGAGTACAACGCCGCGTTAATACGCAAATTGGAAGACAAAATGATTCAGCTTAAAGTTCAGCAAGAAATTCTTAACAGTCAGATATTAAAGTTAAAAAAGGAACTTAATAAAAAGAGCGAAGTGGAAAAAGTTCTCAGAGAGCAAATTGAACAGCTACAAATACGATCCAAAGAAAGCGGAAGAGATTCTCAAGAGCCTTGGATTCCACAGAGATAAAGATGGAGTATTAAGAAGTTTTAATCTTGTTGGTTCAGGAACATATAAAACTCTATTAAAATTTGATTTACAAACATTAGAAATAGTTTATAAAGATCCAGCTGTTGTTTTGCCAGATTTATATGTTTATACTTGTCCAGCAGGATATACAAAAATAAATGATAATTTATGTTTTTTAAAGAATAAAATTATTATACAAGATCAAGAATTATATTACTATAAAACTAATGATTACTTATTCACAAAGTAAAGGTA
>JALWSN010000346.1 GCA_027080245.1 Ignavibacteriales bacterium
CTAAGTATTACGGAAGCGTCCAATATTTCGTCGTGGTATTTTTCCAGATGCTTCAACTCTTTCGTTACATATTCTTTCAACGAAGGTTTTGCTTTAAATTTGCGGGATGTTATTTGAACGTTCATGATTAGCTCCTATGATTTTGGATGTGATGTTTTGTAAGTTCTTTTTAGTTTTTCCACGCTAACGTGAGTGTAAATTTGAGTAGTAGACAAATTTTCGTGCCCTAATATTTCTTTGATTGCCAGCAGATCCGCTCCCCTGTCCAGCATGTGCGTTGCGGCGCTGTGCCTTAATGTGTGCGGACTTTTCTTTTTAACGTCGCTAAACTGCGCAATGTGCTTTTTTACCAAACGTTCCACAAATTCGGGGTAAATTTTGTTTCCCCTTTTTGTTCGAAAAAACAAATTCTCGTCGTAACCAATGCTCTTAAGATATTTTTTTAGCGAGCTGATTGTTTTTTCGCCAATGGGAACAATCCTCTGCTTGGAGCCTTTACCCAGCACGCGCGCTACTTTTTGGTTAAAATCCAAATCCGAAATTCTCAAGGAACAAACTTCGGAAACCCGTAGCGCACAGCCGTAAAGCAAATCGAAAATTGCAAGCGTCATTAAACTTTGCCTGTCGTTTTGTTTTTCAAGATTATCAAATATTTCCTGAAGCTCTTTAACAGATAAATGTTCGGGAAGTTTCTTGATTTCTTTTGGATTGTGAATAGAAGAAATCGGATTTAGTTCGATTATTGAGTTAGCCCTTAAAAATTTGAAGAAATGCCTAAGCGAAGAGAGTTTGCGGGAAATAGAACGCTTGTCCAATTTGTCTTCGTTCAATTTCATTAAAAATTTTTTAATGGCTACTGGAGAAGCTTCTTTAATTTCTCGTTCGCGGCAAAATTCAATGAACTGCAAAACGTCCGTGCGGTAAGCTTTAATTGTGTTCGGCGAGTTTCTTCTCACCCCATTTAAATAAATGAGGAATTGGTTTAAATATTTTTCACTCGCTTTTATTAAGAGCATAAATTAAAAAATATTTATTAGTTGATTGTATCGGAGGAATAAAGTAAAACTCTGCTGCCCGGCATCACGTCTTTGTCGAAATCGACAAGCGAAAGAAGAATAATCCAGTTAATGTCTTCCCGGGAAATTGTCTCCGCTGGAAACATCATTATTTGTTCCAGCAGAAGTTCCATGTTCACGTTGTCCAGTAGTCCCACATTATTTAAGCGCAGAAGGTAATCGTAATTATCCAACCCTAAAATTTCACGCTCCTCTTCGCTGAGAATTCGGAAGTCTTTGTTCTTTCTTGTTCGAACTAATTTGTTTTTTTTGTTTATTAAAAATTTGTCGTAAATCAAACTAAAAGCGGCTGTAACCGTTTGCTTGTCGAATTCTTTCGTGTCGGATAATTCCTTGCTTACATCCTCCAGCGAAATATTATTGTTAATTCTTTCAAGAATTTTCGCTACCGCTTCAACAACTTTAGCCGTCATTTGTAATTATTCCTTTCAATGAATCGTTCCACAACTCTCTTACAAGAGCGTTTTCTTTTTGTTTCATTATTTTCCTTTCCGCCGCCTCTACGTCGTCGTATCCAATCATGTGTAATATTCCGTGAACAATCAATCTTAAAATTTCATTTTCCAAAAGAACTTTGTATCTTCTGGCGTTTGCTCGGGCATCGTCCACAGAAATAAAAATCTCTCCTTCTAATATAACTTTTTCTTTCGAATAAGTAAATGTTATTATGTCGGTATTATAATCGTGATTTAGGTACTTTTTGTTTATATCTCGCATTAAATTTTCGTCTAAAAAATTAATTTCGAGGCTTGCCAATCTTAAATTTAATTTTTTTAAGATTGCGTTAACAATCTTGTGGATTGCTCTTCTGTCGATTTTTGATACTGAAAAATTCGAGACCTGTAAATTTTTCACGATTTAAATCCCTTCAATTAAAACCCGCTTTTTTCTGTTCACTAAACTCGTAATAATAATTCTCATCCAACCATACGTACATGCGCCCGTTCAATTCTCAAATCTCCAGAGCCAAACCTTCGTAGCTGGCTTTACAGAATAAGTCGGCGTTTAAATCTCGAAGTTTTCCAAGGCATTCTTTTTCAAGTGCGTCAATGTCCTCGTCTTTGTAAATAGGATCGTAATGGAACAAATACAAACTTTTTACCTTAGCAAGATAGGCGAACATTGCCGCCGAAATATTGTTCGAATGTCCCCATCCAATTCGTTTGGGATAATCTTTTACGTTAAATGTTGAATCGTGAATTAACAAATCCGTCCCCGTTGCAAAATCAATTAAATCGTTGTTATTTTTGGCAATTGATTCTAAAGCGGGATACTCCTCGGGCGGTCTGTAGTAAAGTTCGTTGTCGGTCATGTAAACAAAATTTTTGTCTCCCTCGCAAACGCGGAAGCTAAGCGTGCCATGCGAGTGATGAACGTTGATTGTTTTAATCTGTAATTCTTCGAAAAAATAATTCTGTTTTTCGGCAATGGGAAAGTAATTTACTTCCGCTTTGAAATTATCGATTGAAACCGGGAAAAAATTCGGGTGCATTTGTGCGGTTAAAATGTTTTCTACGGACATCCCGTTGTTTTCGTTCGAGAACAAATTTATTTTGTATTTGTCGAAATAAAAAGGACGGAAAAACAACAATCCGTGAATGTGGTCCCAATGCGTATGAGAAATTAAAATGTTAATTTCAACTCCGTCGGGAAAATCTATTAAAATTTTGTCCCCTAATTCTCTAATTCCCGTCCCGCCGTCCAGAATTAAAAGCTCCTTGTTTTTAGAAAGAACCTGCACGCAGGGAGTGTTGCCCCCGAATTTCAAAGTGTTTTTGCCTGGCACAGGAATTGAACCTCGCGTGCCCCAAAATTGTATTTTCATTTCAACCCTTAGTAAATGATTTAAGCATTAATTTGGAATACTCAACGTAATGAACGGCAGACTGACTAATCTCATCAATTTCCTCGTTAGTCAAGTCCCTTACAATTTTAGCCGGAACGCCGGCAAGCATTTTGCCAGAAGGCGCCCTGAAACCTGGACGAACAACCGCTCCCGCTGCAATTAAAACATCGTCCTCTATTACCGCTCCATCCAATACAACAGCACCAATACCAATTAAAACATTATTGCCAATTGTGCAGCCGTGAATTTTTGCCGAATGCCCCACAGTAACATAGTCGCCTATTTTTAATGGAAACTCGCCTGAAGTTACGTGCAGCATGGACAAATCCTGAATATTTGTCCTTTTACCGATAGTAACATAATTAACGTCTCCCCTGCAAACGGAATTAAACCACACGCTCGAATAATCCCCTATTCTAACGTCCCCAATTATTTTAACTCCGGGAAAAATTGCCGCTGTTTTGCTTATCCGGGGATATTTTCCTTCGTATTCAAAACAATAATTTTTAATTAAATTGCCGGTCAAATTGATTTTACTCTCCTTTTAACTAAGTGTCAAATATAATGATTAGTTCACTTAAAAATTTTGATTTAAATCACAATTTCCCTTTTCCTTACAACGCAAGAAAGCTCAAAAAGCTAAGCAATAAGTTTGTTTTGGCAATAACACAAATTTTTAGGAAGTCAATCTGAGAAGCAGGATGGTTGGATTTTTGGATGAGTGAATGGTTGCATCGATGTTTGATTACATTGGAATCATTTACCGCAAACTGCCATTTGATTATTGATTTTCCTTTTGAAAAAAAGGAAATAAATTTTCAATTTAAAGACTAAAGGAGTAATTATTAAGTAATAAGTTTTAATCAATAAGAATTTGTCGTGTCCCTTGAACCTTTGAACCTTTTAGCCTCTTTCTCCCATTCATCATTAACCATTTATAAATTAAACAAAATTACCCCCAACATCATCCATTCTTTATCTCCAAATAAGACTTTCCAAAAAAAATTAAAAAAAAGAGCGGCTTAACCGCTCTTTTATTGGTGGGGAGGGAGATCCAATGAAAAGGTCGTTTATCTGAACAAATTCAATATCTGCTGCGGCGCCATATTAGCTTGCGCTAACATCGACATTGCAACCTGCTGCGAAATCTGCCCCTTAGTTGCGTTCAATTGCTCAAGCGCCATATCCGCATCGAATAATCTGCTGTACGAAGATTGCGAATTAGCAATTGCCGAAGTTAAGAATTCGTCCTTAATATCTAATCTTTGTACATAGTTACCGACTTTGGAAAGGGCTCCGTCAATTGCGTTCTCAAATGTATTCAAATAAGAAGAAAGACTACTGATTGCCGCTGAAGAAGTTCCAACCGCTGCAAGCTGAGTTAAAGCGTCGGAAACAGCGGAACCAATGCCGGTTATCGTGTAGCTGCTTGTAGTAACAGTATTTGAACCGGCAAGCGTTCCTTGAGCCGATTGCATGTAATTGACGTCTAATTTGTCCGAAGCGTCAGCGCCGGTTTGGAAGCTGAATGTTGTTCCGTTTGTCATTGCGCTTGTGGAAACCAACAATTTTGTGTTGTTAAATTTAGTCGTATTGAAAATGTTGGCAATTTCCTTTGCAAGAGCTTTAATGTCCCCGGCTATTCTTGTGGAATCCGCCGCGGCGTTAGTGGCGTCGGCAATCTTCGAACGAATATCGGTAATCAAATCTTTCACGCTAATCAACTGTGTCTCTGCAGTCGATAGCATGTCCTTTGCCGAACCGATGTTGTTTTGAGCCGCTCTCATTAGCTTAATTTTCTGATCAAGCGATTTTCCAACGGCGAAACCACTTGTGTCGTCTGCCACGGAATTTATTCTACGACGAGTGGCTAATCTCAGTTGGGTCTTTTCGGTATTTTCAGTTACCTTCCTCAAAGCGTTGTAAGCCCTGAGTGCCCCGATGTTGGTGTTAATTCTAAAGGCTGACATTTGTTACCTCCTTGTAATTATTGATATTATTATTTATTGCTCCTATCGCAAAATCTTCTTCCAATTTTATTTTGTATTGCGGGTC
>JALWSN010000347.1 GCA_027080245.1 Ignavibacteriales bacterium
ATTTAATAGTTCATTCAGCGGCGTAAAAATTAAAGGAAATTAAAATGCCAAAAATTACAATCGACGGTAAGGAATTAGAATTCAAGGAAGGGCAAACGGTAATCGAAGTGGCTAGCGAAAACGGAATTTACATTCCACATTTTTGCTGGCATCCGGAGCTTTCAATCTCAGGCAATTGCAGGATGTGCCTGACCGAAATTGAAAAAATTCCAAAGCTTGCAATTGCTTGTTCCACTTACGCTACCGACGGCATGGTTGTTAAAACCCAATCCGAAAGCGTAGTTAAAGCCCGCGAAGCGGTAATGGAATTTATTTTAATTAACCACCCGCTCGATTGCCCGATTTGCGACGAAGCCGGCGAATGCAAATTGCAAGATTACGCTTTCCGTTACAGCCGCGGCGAAAGCAGAATGTTGGAAGAAAAACAACACAAACCCAAAAGAGTTCCGCTTGGTCCGCGCGTAATGTACGACGCCGAAAGGTGCATTATGTGCTCGCGCTGCATCCGCTTTGCCGACGAAGTGGCGAAGAATCCTCAACTTACATTTATTCAGCGCGGTGACAGAACTTTCGTTAGCGTTTTCCCAGACGAAGAATTCGACGATCCTTATTCGATGAACACGGTGGACATTTGTCCCGTTGGCGCATTAACAAGCCGCGATTTTAGATTTAAGTCCCGAGTTTGGGAAATGTCTAACACGCCATCGGTTTGCATTGGTTGTTCGCGCGGCTGCAACGTCAACGTGTGGGTTCGCGACAATGTGATTCAAAGATTAACTCCCCGCGAAAATCCCGACGTGAATAAATACTGGATGTGCGATTTCGGCAGAACAAAGACTTTCAAATTTGTTAATGCTGAAACTCGGGTAGACGGTCCTTTCATTAAAGAAAACAACGAACTTGTTAAATCCAATTGGGAAGAAGCGCTAAATCTTACCGCTAAACGTTTGAAGAAATTCAAACCGGACGAAACGGCTTTCGTCGCTTCTGCGTTTGCCACAGTGGAGGACAATCATTCCTTCGCTTTGCTTGCTAAACTTTTGAACGCAAAATATTATTCGTATTTTAGTTACGTGATTCCCGGCAGCGGAGACGACATTTTAATTACCGAGGACAAAGCGCCGAACGCGCTTGGTGCCGAGCTTGTTAAATTTAAAGCTAATGGTGTTTCGAACGACCTCGACGAAATTTTCGAAAAAATCAAACTGGGCGAAATCAAAGCCGTTTACATTCTGGAGCAAGCGCACGATTTCGACAGTTACATGCTCGACGCCCTTGCAAAAGCCGAATTTGTAGCCGTTCACGCCACTAATTTTAACAGGCTTACAGAATTTGCAGACGTCGTATTCCCGGCGTCTTCCTTTGCCGAAAAACACGGCTCGTTCCTTAACGTCGACGGCATTCTGCAAAGAATTAAGCCCGCCGTTGCTACTGTGGAATTAGACAGGGCGCTTGACGGATTGGCTCAAAGCCGCTGGGACAAGTTCGGGACAAAATTCGACAGGTGGGCGCAGGGCAAAAAGTACGATGCCGAACCGTCTTGGAAAATCATCTCGGCTCTTGCGGCTAAATTAGGAAAGCCCTTTAATTTCAGTACTTCCGAGGAGGTGTTAATCGATCTGACAAGTAAAAACAGCGCCTTCCGCAACCTTGATTACAACGAAATCGGCGGGACGGGAATAAAGATAATTGAAAGAAAATTCTCGGAAGAGGAAAAAATCTAAAACGGAGAAAATGAGCAATGAACGTCTGGCAATTAATTTTAATTACGCTTGTTAAAATAATCATTATTATTACCATTCTTTTGCTTTCGGTTTCCTACCTCGTTTTGTTCGAAAGGAAAATAAGCGCATGGGCGCAAAACCGTTACGGACCCAACAGAGTTGGCTATTGGGGATTGTTGCAACCCTTTGCGGATGTTTTTAAATTGTTGCTGAAGGAGGACATCGTTCCCGAAGCCGCTAATAAATTCATTCATTCTCTTGCCCCTTTTATCGCTTTGTTTATTGCCTTTTCCACTTACGCCGTAATTCCTTTCGGACCGCAGGTTAAAATTTTTGGCGAGCCTATTAAACTTGTGGTTGCCGACGTAAACATCGGAGTGCTTTACGTACTTGCTCTTACTTCGCTTGGCGTTTACGGAATTACGCTTGCCGGCTGGTCTTCCGGCAGCAAATATTCTCTGCTGGGCGGTGTCAGGTCCTCGGCGCAAATGATTTCCTACGAAGTTTCAATGGGATTTTCGATTGCAGGAGTTTTGCTAACGGCTCATTCCCTTCGTCCCATAGCCATTGTTAACGCTCAATACGGCTGGATGTGGAACGCTATTTTACAGCCGATTGGATTTATTACATTTACCGTCGCCGCTTTCGCCGAAACCAACAGAATGCCTTTCGATTTGCCCGAAGCTGAGCCTGAACTTGTTGGCGGCTACCACACGGAATATTCCAGCATGAAATTCGCCGGATTTTTCCTCGCCGAATACGCTAACATGATTATCGCCTCCGCAATGATTGTAACGCTTTACCTTGGAGGCTGGCAAATTCCTTATATCGACAAATTGGGGCTTTCCATGGGTTTAACGACAATTTTGCAAATTCTGGCGTTCGTAGTTAAAGTAGGAATAATGCTTTTCATTTTCATCTGGGTGCGCTGGACAGTTCCACGCTTCAGGTACGATCAGTTAATGAATTTGGGCTGGAAAGTAATGTTTCCCCTTTCATTATTGAATTTAATCTGGGCGGCTTTGCTTGTAATGATTTTTAATCTTTAAAGGGAATTATTATGGCTATTATTAAAAGAAATAAAGATTTGAACTTCCGGGAAAAAATTTACATTCCCGAAATTTTAAAGGGCTTGATGATTACCCTTAAGAACATGTTTAAACCGCGTTACACAATGCAATACCCCGAGGAAAAATTCACCCCGCCGCCTTCCTACCGCGGCAGACCTGTGCTGGTAAAGGAAAAAAGCGGAAAGGGAAGATGCGTTGCGTGCGGATTGTGTTCCAGGGTTTGTCCCGCTCTTGCAATTGAAGTTAGAGCCGCCGAAACGGACATGGAAAAGGAACGCTACCCGGAAAAATTTGAAATAAATATGCTCCGTTGCATCTTTTGCGGCTTCTGCGAGGAAGTTTGCCCCGAGGAAGCAATAATAATGAGCACAGATTACGAACTTGCTTTTGCCAACCGGGACGCAGGAATTGTTGGCAACGACCCCCTGACTCTGCCACTAGCATCACTGGAAGAACGACTAGAATTTTTGCGAAAGTTTAAGTAAATTATTTTTGAACTTTCTCAAATTAAAATGAAATTCATTCTAACCGTAATATGGCTCATTCTTTTTGCGGGTCAGTATTGGTTTCAGGAACTTCCGCTCAGGCTGAAGTTTTACTCTCCCAAATTTGCAATCACTAACAACGAATTTCAAATTAACGCCCTCGTTAAATGCGATTATTCCCAATTGGATTCCGCTCAGTTGCAATTTTCGGCGCCGGCTAATCTGGAACTTGATTCCGTAAAATTTATTTCGGCTGACACTTCGGCTTTACTCCCGTGGCATGAAGATTATTTCGTTGATTTCAATAGGAAAGGCTACTCAATTATTTTAAATATGCAAGAACCGGCTATTCAAAAACTACCCTATTTGCAATTTGCCTTTTACGTGAAATCTTCTTCGGTAGAAACTGAATCTTACGATTTTAATTACAGGTTAAAATACAAGAACGATTTTTTGCCGTTAGAAAAGAAAGATTTTGTTAATCTGAAAGCCAAAGAAATTAAATTTTACAAGCCTTCATTTGTCTCCGGCAAAGCCTTGGAATTAACTCCGAATTCTTCCGTTAGTTTTCCGCTGCCGAATTCGGACAAGGAACAAAATATTGTCCTTCAATTCTGGCTGAAATTACAAAACGGATTTTCCGCGAGATTTTTCCTTACTAATCCCCCTCTTAACGACACTCTTTGTTCCTTCGGGATTTTGCCGCGAGGGCTTGCCAACTACAAGTTCGACGAAGGTTTAATAATTTTCGACGACTTTGCTTTTTCCCTTAACAGCTGGTACAAATTTACGGCGGTATTTCAGCGCAACGAACGGCTGCTTTACTTGTTCCTAAATAACGAGCCGCTAATTGAAAAGCAAATAAATGCTTCCAATTTGGAAGTTACTCTTAAATCAATAGCTTCGAATTTGTATTTGGACAATTTAAAAGCCGTCGAATTTAACGGCGGCATTAACCAACTGCTCGACGGAGAATCGAAATTAAAAACTTTGCCGGATTCACTACGGACGATTTATTTTAATGATTTCGAAGCCGGCAGCTCTTCGTTAAATTCGTTGCTGAAGATTACCAACGGAAAATTCGCGCAATCCGACGCGCCGGAATTTTTGCCTAATCCTACTCTCGATATTCAGATTTACTCAACTTACTATTTGCTTGAGTGGCAGTCGCCCCCTTCGGCTAAACCGCTGAAGTTTGTTTTACAAAAATCGAAGGACGGAAAAAATTTTGAAAATATTTACGTTCTTGAAGCAACAGGCGTTGACAAATCCGAAAAAATGCAATTTACAAGCGAGAAACCGGAGCTTAACAGCGTTGTTTATTTTAGGGTAAAGGAAATAAACATCGACAGTACGGAAGCTTATTCAAACCTGATTAAAGTTGGGCAGGGGGAAATCGAGGAATTTTCGCTTCAGCAAAATTACCCCAATCCGTTTAATCCGGTTACTACTATTACGCTCGACGTTTACGTTGCGGGCTCTTACACAATAAATGTTTACGATCTTGTGGGCAAAAAAATATCGACTATTTACTCGGGCGATTTGTCTGTGGGTAAGCATCGCTTTTCTTTCGACGGCAGCGATTACCCCTCGGGCATTTATTTTTACGAAGTGGTTTCGCCCAATTATTCCAAAATAATGAAAATGATTTTAGCTAAATAAGCGGTTCGGGAATAAAT
>JALWSN010000348.1 GCA_027080245.1 Ignavibacteriales bacterium
CGTAATGCCCGGCTTTTTGGAATTTATTAACCAAAGTTGAAACTTCGTTGCCTAAAATGTCGAAAATTTTAAGCGTAACGTTTCCGGCTTTGGGAATAGCGTAGCGTATTTTGGTAGTCGGGTTAAACGGATTCGGGTAATTTTGCGCAAGACTGTATTTTACCGGCGAAGGAGCGTTTAATTCCTTTACGCTGGTAGGTTTCCAACCTACGAAGTCGTCGTCCTTGCGAGGAACTAATTTGTAGTTGCCGTAGGAGTAAAATAGTACGCCAACGAGAGCGTCGAACTTGTCGCCTGTTTTAATTCTGTAAGGGCTCTTTTCCTGATCCGCCGCCCAGTAATTGTTGAACGAATTGTTCCCGTCCTGAAGTTCCACGCGGGTTTGAATATTCGTAGAGTCCGCAACGAGCATCTCGCCGAAATTCCTGTTGTGCCCGCTTCCCTGGTCGGGACCTGTTTCGCCATCGGCATTGTCGTCTACTACCTGAACATTATTGTATTTGATTAAAACGCTTTCGAAAGCCTCGCCCATTAACTCGCCGGATTTTAAGCCGTCGATTTCTTTTGTGGAAATTTCGTAAGGTTTAGGAACTGCCACGCCGTGAGCGTTGATTGTAACCTGCGAAGGATTGTCGATTTGGGAAATCCAAGTTACGCCGTAGGATTCGCCAACAACGCCCGTAACTGTAACGTCGTCGCCGCGTTTGAATTTAAGCGCTTCCGTGCCGTTAACCCAGATGCCGCTCCAGGGTCCGGTTCCGTTTTGAATGTAAACCCTGCCAGGAATGTCCGAAGTGTCCGCGGTAACAATTCCGCGCACGGTTACTTTAAAATTCTCGTAACCGCTGTAGCCGGAGCCAAATGGCGAGTATTGAATATCCTGAATTGTAGGAGCGTGATTTAGAACGAGATAAAAATACTTGTCCCTAACGGTATTAACCGGATTTGTGGAAGAAAGACCGTCGTTGTCAATGGCTCTAATGAAATAAGAAACAACCGAAGAATCCTGTTGCCCCGGAATAGTGGCTGTAAAAATAGAATCGGTTGGGTCGTACAGAGTCATGTCCACCGAATCCGGCGGGTTGTTGTTTACTTGGTAAATTAATCTTGCGGTCTTTACTACTCCGTCCGGGTCTTTAACTTGCGCGAAAATTTTCACGTCCTGATTAAAACCAACCAGTGCCGTGTCCCGATGCATGTTGGTAATTCTGGGCGGAATTACGCTGCCGTAAACAATGTCGTCGGGATAAATGGGATTAATAATGAACCAATCCGGCGCGATATTTGTGCGGGTTTCAATGGTTCCGCGAATTCTCCGGATTTTGGTTCCGGCTAAAGGCGTAGGCAAAGTGCTTCTGTAATAATCCGATTGACTACCAACCATCATTCTTAAATTGTTCTGGTCGAAAATTCCAAAACTTCCGGAGCCAAGAGAAATTTCATCCGTTACGGTAACGTTGTCTATTTCAACGTACATTCCTTCGTATTTTTCCATTTCGTATTTTGGCGAGCCGTCGGGGTTCACGAAATCGGAAATGGAGAGTTTAATGGGTTTGGGCCTTGCGGGCAGCTGCCCAACGACATCCTGCGCGTCGAATTTAATTAAATTAAATTGCGTGGTTGTGTAATATTCGCTAACAACGCCCGTAACTTTAACGACCAAAGCCGTGTCGATTAACGGAAAGGCGTTCGACGTAATGCCGTTTTGCCTGACAATAATTCCCGACCATTCGGTATTGGAAGTGTCGTAAAGGTAAAATCCTGCGCCGCCAACGTGCAAAGTGGCAGTAGTGCTGTCGTCGTAGCGGAAAGGCGCATTCATTACCACGCCGGTAATTACAACAGTGTCGCCGTTCAAAGGCGAGGGGTAATCGTGCGGCGCTTTTGCAAGGGAATCCGCAGGAATGAATTGAATATCTTTAACGGAAACTTCCTTGTAGTTTTGAGCAAAAATTTGAACCGCAAAAAGGAAAAGCGAAATTAAAATAAGTAAATGTTTCTTCATTGTAATGCCTCTTATTTAATTATTAAAAATTTTCCCCTTTTAATGTCGCCGGTTTTATTGTTACGGACGGTAAACAGGTAAAGCCCCGTGGCGACGGCTTGGTCGCCGTCGGTAATTAAATCCCAAGGCTCTTCGCCGCCGGCAAGCTTTTGAGTTCCGTCTTTCGAAAATGTCTCGAACCAACGAAGGTTCGAACCGTTGCTCGCTGCGGTATGGTGAATGCGCTTTACAATGTCCCCGGAAAGAGTGTAAATTACAATTTCGCAATCGGCGGGTAGATTGTAAAAATAAATTTTCCTCAGGCGTTCGGACGAGCCGTCCCAATAGGCGTTGCCGTAATAAGGATTAGGGTAAACGCCGACTTTTACGTCGGGATCTTCTACGGGCGGAGTGCCCGGAACAACTTTTTGGGCGTTTGCCAATTTGCTCGATTCAAGGCTTTCAAGATTATTAGCCGGGTCCCCCTTGTCGTACGCCGTTACGGAATAAACGTACTCCCAGCCGTTTAGCAAATTGTCAATTTCAAATTTGTAATAATATTTAACCGTGTCGCCCGGGAATGTTACCGGTTGCTTTAATTTAACGTAATCAAAACCGGTGTTGTAGCCAATGTTGTCAACGCTGTCGAATTCGGCAATCTGAACTAAAGCTTTTTGTAAATCCTGAGACTCTGTTAAATCGAAGCCGGCGTTGGTTTTGTAAATTCTGTAGCCTTCGAAATCCATTTTGCCGGAAATAGGGTCAATGGAATATTCGGAACTTTTGTCCCAGTAAATAATCACTTTTTGATTTTCGGGAACAACTTTTACTTTCGGAATTTTAGGCGGCGTGGGAAGAATGTACCTTGTGATTTTGCCGTCGCCGTCCAAATCTTCGCCCGGGTCTAATTTGCCGTTTCCGTTTTTGTCTTCGCCGTTGTAAGCTCTTAGCGCCCAGCTTGCGTTGGAGTAAAGATTTTTCTTCTGTTCGTAAGTATCCAGAGCGGCGGGATCGTTTCCGTACTTGTGTGCCGCCACAATCGCAAAAGTAATATTAATGGAATCTCCCGGCGCTATTGATTTTATTGGTCCGGCGGAAATCAAAACCGAGCGGTTGCTTGGCTTTTTCAAATCTTTGTGGTTAATGCCAGCCGACCATCTGTTGCTGCCGCCGAAATAGCCGGCTAATTTTTTGTACCTTTTTAAGTCCGTAGTAGGCGCAAAAAAGTTCGGGTCGGTGGTATTCCTGAATTGCCAGCTAACAAAATTAACGCTGTCGTAAGGCACGTTGGCGCCAAGGAATTGAATTCCAATGTAGTGGTCGGTAAATCCGATGTCGCCTGTGGCGTCGAATTCGTAAGCAATGTGAAGGGAATCGACGTAACCGTTGCCGCCTTTGTTGTAAAACGCCGCGCCAATACGGGGCGAGGTGATGTTCGTGTTGCGCACTACGGTGTCCGTCCACAAACCAATGTAAACGCTGTCGATGTATTTGTCCGAAACATTTTTAATCCAGTAGTTCAAAATCACGAAAAAATTTGCGAAAGTAAAATTCCAGGCGTAAGTTTCCTGGTGAACGGCAATTCCCAGCGGAACGTGGTCGACAATTATTTCTCCGTTGGAAAGGGTTCTGTTTGTGTCCACATAATCCATCACAAAATCCTGATGCGAAATGGCATCCGGCGAATAATACTCGGACGTGTAAAGAGAAGAACGCTCCCTTACAAGAGAGCCCGGTTGATTTGTAAACTCCCATCCGCCGCCGCGGTTAGCCACCGAAGCTGCGTCCACAGCTCCCGTTGTTACAAAAGGTCCTTGAGGCTTGGAGTTAAGAGAATCGCTGGAAATAAAGCCGCCAACCCAAAGCCCGCCGTCGAAGATGTGCTCGATGCCGCTGCCCAGAGGATATTCGCAAGAGGGCTGCTTTGGCCAAAGGCTGAAGCCATTTCCGTAGGTTCCGAAATTTGTTACAGTTAGTCCAATATTTCCTACGTTTGTGTACTTTGAATTATCGTCGTCTAATTGTTTAAATAATTTTTGCTGATTGCTTTGCGGGTAAAGGGCGTAGAACGTCGTGAAAAACAGAATTAAAATCTTTTTCATCAAAATTAGTTCCTTTTAATCGAACTGAAATAAAATGGATTGTTAAAATAATAGAATTTTGTTTAGAGGTCAAGAAAGAGGAATTAATATTAGTTTAGCTTTTAATGATTTTTATATTGTTATTAAATCGCATAGTAATGAAGATTCGGGTGAATAGATGAATAATCCGCCTTTTTGCGCAGAATGCAGTGTACGGAGCGACAAGCTGGATTAGTCTTAAGTAACGAGCCTTAAACAATAAGCCATTGTTATTTCTTTTGAACCTCCGAGCCTTTGTACCTTTTTACCTCTTAGCCTTTTTATCTTTACCTCGCATATTGTTCCCAACCCCGCTGATTGCAGAGTAGGGAATAAATCCGCGCTACAATTTTTCCCATCCATAATTCAACATTCATAATTCATATTTAATATCCAACCAAGCACAAAAAATAATCTTACTAAGCTTAAATTATTTGGAATCCTCCGGCATCTTCCTCTTGCTGAAGACGTTGTCAATTAAATGATATTCTTTCGCATCCTCTGCGGTCATAAAGAAATCCCTGTCGCAATCCTTGGCAATTTGCTCGTAAGATTTTTTTGTGTGCTCCGCTAAAATTTTGTAAAGAGTGTCGCGGGTTTTAATCATCTCGTTAGCGTGAATTTCAATGTCGGTAGTCTGTCCTTGCAGTCCGCCAACCCACGGTTGATGAATCATTATTTTCGAATGAGGCAAAGCCGAACGTTTGCCTTCGGCGCCTCCGGCAAGCAGCACGGCGCCCATGCTTGCGGCCAATCCAACGCAAATAGTGGCAACGTCGGGTTTAATGTACTGCATTGTGTCGTAAATTGCTAATCCCGCCGAAACGCTTCCGCCGGGAGAGTTAATGT
>JALWSN010000349.1 GCA_027080245.1 Ignavibacteriales bacterium
AAACAAAAAAATCGCCAGCAGCGTGAAATATTTCCGAACTTCTATTCCCAACCTCAACCGGCTTAACTCGAGCGCAATGTTGTTTAAATTACTTAATATTTTAACTTTTTCTCCGTTAAACTTTTTAATTACGCTTTGTGCTGAAGCGGCTGAAAAGTCGGACTCGCTTGGGTCCGGGTTGATTGCCGACCAGTCAATTAATCTACCGCCTGAAAGAGCCTTGTAAACTCCCAATAAATTCGTGTTAGAATAATGGAAATAACGTCCCTTAAAATTAGTTAAATTAATTTTATCTGTCGAGCCATCGGGGCGAATAACAGTAACTTCGGGCGCGGAGGCTTTTACTACATTTATTTCAAAGCCCGCGTCGGGCGTTCCTGTTTTTATTTTTCCAACGGAGGAGGAAAGGTAAAACAAACTCCTATTAATCAAAGGCGCAAAGTAATTTTTGAGCGGGAAAGTTCCGTCCGCCAAAGTTGGAGCGACGCCGAAAACAATCGCCTTCCTTTTTCCACCAACAACATTGCCTAAAAAGACCGAGCCATCCTCAAGAGAAATAATCGGGCGGATTGATCCGTTCGGGATAATCTTAAAGTACCTATAAATTAAAGGGGATTCTAATCTTGATTTTTGCTTCCCTTCGAAAAGCCCGTAAAACAAGGGCGAAGTGAAATCGATTTTTCCAAACGCATTAACATTCCGTTGTTTACCCCCCACCAACGCCGATGCTTTCGGCAAGCCAAGCGCGCTTTCAAGGGAATTGAATTCGCTCAATGTTTCTCCCGGGGAGGGCATTACAATTATTCCCCCGCCGCCGCTAATAAAACTTTTAATCCGCGAAATGTTAAGTCTGTTTGAAAAGCCGATAATAAAGAGCGCTTGGTAATCGGAAAGATTTACCGAACTTAGTCCGTTAAATGTGGTTTCATTAAAAGAAACAACATTACCCCGGTTACTTTTAAGAGCGTATTTAACAAATTCTTCTTCCTTCTTATTTATCGAAATGACCAAAACTTTAATTTGTGGCGGCGCGTAAAAGCAAATAAAATTAGTATTATCGTAAGCATAACCGTCTTTTTCTATTGTCATTCGCACTCTTGAGAAGCCTCCCTTTTTTAAAACAGTAGAAAGGCGAACGGAAACAGAGTTTGTAATTTTAGTAATATTTTTGATTGAAACTTTCTCCTCGTTCAAATAGAGCGAAACAAGATTGCCAAAACTTACCGGGGAATAATGGTTTGTAACTCGAGCGTTGAAATTCAGCTCCTTTCCAATTGTTAAAATTTTGTTCTCCAGAGTTAAGTTCTCTACCGACATGTTGGTGGTTCGGGGGATTTTTAACTTAACAAGAAAAACATTTGCCTTGCCCACGCTCAGCTTCGACGCATTCTTTTCAAAAATATTCTTTTGGAAATCGGACACAATAAATATTTCACGATTTATTTTTTTTGACTTAGAAAAAAGAGCGGCTGCTTTTTTAATAAGCTTTTCAAAGGGAAGGCGCAGAGCTGAAAGTTTAATCAGCCCAAGGAATTTAAGAGCCTGAGCGGGGTTTTCGAATTTCCCGTAAATTTTGCCCGAGGTTGTTAGTAAAAATATTTCGTCGCCTTGATTCGTAGCATTTATTATTTGCGTAGCAATATTTTTCATCCGACTGAAGTTAGAGCCGTTTTTGCCCACCAGAGACATCGAATAGGAATTGTCCAAAATCAAAACAACAGAAGCGCTGCCGGAGTCAAGGTTAGACGAAAGAGATTGTTTAATTGTGGGGCGAGCAAACGCCGCGGCTAACGCCAGAATAATCAAAACGCGCAAAGCCAATAAAATCAATTGTTTCAGCTTAATCCTTCTAATTTTTGATTTTTCAATTCTCTTCAAAAATGCAAGCGAGCTAAAATCTATTCTTTCCGTTTTGCGTAAATTCAACAAATGAATAATCACCGGAACGGCAGCGGCAAACATTCCGAAAAGGAGTGTGGGATTTAAAAAAGTCATTTACTATTCATTTTTTATCCGCAAATAATTTCTTTAAACAAAATAGAAAATTAAAAAAATTAAACCCAAAATTTTAATTGGGAAAAACAAAAGTTTTTACTGTGGAACTTCGAGAATAAAACTTCTAAACGATGGGCAAGTCCAAGCCGTTAAAAAGCTCAAAGCTTTTCACGACGAATGGGCAGAGTCATGCATCGTGCTCCGCCGCCACCTCTTGAAAGCTCCGAGCCTTTAATTGTAATAACCGCACGTTTGTTTTGTTCTGCAACGGCTTCGCCTTTAAGTAATTCTTCGGCCGTAATCACTTCAAAACCGTTGTTAGCAAGCTCCTCAATTGTGTGCACGTTGCGTTCGTAACCAATAATTACGCCCGGTTGAACGGCAAAGAAATTAGCTCCGCTGTGCCATTGTTCCCGCTCCTGGATCCATTCGTCTTTTTTACCGCCGCAAAAAATCGGCTTGAGGTCCAAGCGGTTTTCCTTAAGAGCGCTAAGCAAATTTTTCTTCTCGGAAATTTTAGCAACTCTTCCGTTTTCAATTTTTATTTCAAAGGTCCGGTAATTCGGAGCTTTCAAAATCAAGGGTTCGTAAACCATGCAGGCGTTTGTGTCGAGCAAAGTAAAAACCATATCCAGATGAATAAACGATTCTGGAGAGTGCGGTAGCTCCTGAACTAGAATTGTTTTCCGGGCTTTTTCTCTTTTGAAGTGTTCAATAATGAAATCCACTCCGGCTGAGGAAGTTCTGCTTCCCGTTCCCATTACCAACAAATCCTCGCCGGCAATTATTAAATCTCCGCCCTCAATGCTTAGATTGTCCAAAGAAAAATCGAACGGCGAAAGGACGTCTGTTTGAATATTCGGGTGAAACTTAAAAATAGTTTCCATTATTAAAGCTTCGCGTTGTCGCACTTTGTTTGCCGGACTTGCAATTACCGCGTGGTTAAAAAGCAAAGCCGAGGCGTCGCGCGTAAAAAAGAAATTGTGAAGCGGTTGCAAGGCAAATCTTTCGGGGCTAAGGAACTTCGTAAAGCTGTCCCTTTTAAGCGGCGCGCCTTCAATAAGCTCGGTGGCAAGGCGTTTTGCTTCGAGCGCAAGGAGGTAATCTCTGATTTCCTCGACGCCTTCCCTCCTGCAAATATTGTCAATTAAATATTTCCTCGCCTCTTCAACGTCAAGAACCTCAATCAGCAAGTCTTTAACTTCGTGCGTATTAGCAAAGCGTTTTAAGACTTCTAAGAAAACCGAGTACTCTTCAGAAATAACCGCAAGATTAAGAATATCGCTGTAAAGAGCCTTCTCGGCGTGAATTGGCGTCATATTCTCAATTTCGTTGCCTGGCGAGTGAACAATTACGTCGCGTAACTTTCCTATTTCCGAATTGACTTCTACTTTCAGCATATTTCTAATCTTTTTTGAGGGACATTAAATAATCAACAATTTTTCCAAGCGTTTTAACGTCGATGTTAGAATACGCCGGCATTATTGTTTTGAACTCTTGTTTGTATTTTTTGAAACGGGAATTTTTTTGGTACGCGTCGGGATTTCTTAAGAAGTTCAACAGTTCGTCCCTCGACCAATTATTTTTAACCGACGTTAACGCAGGAGCCAATTTAGTTCCCGAAAGATCCGCTCCGTGACAACTCGTACAACCAATGTTTTCAAGCAATTTAATGCCGTCTGTGGTTTGAGCTGTATTTACAGTCCCTTGAGCCATCATAGCGGCGTTTTCCCCTTTATTTTCAGGCTTTGTAAGCTGTTCCAAGAAGAAAAGAATTAAAAACAACAGCAGAAAGCCGGCAATCCATTTTTGAGCGTTAGACATTACAGTTCCTTAATTTAATTTAACAGAAACGTAAACTTAAAAAATCTTAGGCTAACTTTCTTTGTTAACCGAATGGGTGTAATATTTAATGTACTTTTTAATCGCCAAATAAATTGCCTTTGCAATTGCGCGTTGTCCCTTTGCGCTGGCAAGATATTTTACGTCCCGCCAATTCGAAAGGAATCCTGTTTCAACAAGCACGCCGGGCATCGAGGCGCCGACCAGCACGTAAAAACCGGCTTGCTTAACTCCGCGGGATTTAATAGCCGTGTAGCGCGAATAAGTTTGATTCAAGAAGTCCGAAAACTTCTCCGAATATCTCATGAACGCAGAGCGAGCCATTGAAACCAGAATAAAATTCTCGGCGGTTAATTTCTTGTATTTTGCGGGGTCGTCTTCGTATTTAATCACGCTGTTTTCGTACTCGGCAATTCTTATTGCCTCCTTGGTTCTGCCCGGCCTTAGCAAGTAAATTTCAAAACCGTTTGTCCTGTCCGGTTTATGCCTTAGGGAATTACAATGAATTGATATGAACAAATCGCCGTGTTTTTCGTTGGCAATTTTTCCTCTTTTGTAAAGCTCAACGAACCTGTCGGTTTTTCTTGTGAAAACAACTTTAATGTTTTTTAAGTTCTTCTTAATTATTTTGCCAAGCTTAAGAGCGATTCCAAGGTTAATGTTTTTTTCCTTTACTCCGCCAAGCCCAATAGCGCCGGCGTCCTTGCCGCCGTGACCCGGGTCGATTACAATTGTGTCAAACTTCCACTTTTTCAACAGCTTATTGAGATTGTCCCCTTTTCTTTTAAATATTTTGTTGTGAACCGCAATTAAAATATTTCCGTCGTCGTCCATAAAAGAATCCACCGACTCGTAATTCTTTCCCAGAAGAAAGTCGAGTTGAACGGAAGAGCCTACTTTCTTAAGCTCTCCCTTTTTAATCAGTCCGACAGGTTTGAATTTTTTTAACAAGTCAGGCGCTACTTTAGCCTCTCCCAGCGAAACAATTAGTTTGCCGTTAAAGATTGAAGCGCTGTAACCAAACAAGGGCGAGTCCGTAATTAATTTAATTAAAGTGCCGTTGGATTTTTCGCTGATTGTAATTCCCGTAATGTCGTAATTTGAA
>JALWSN010000350.1:0-3809 GCA_027080245.1 Ignavibacteriales bacterium
CAATGAAATACATGCCATTAATTGGAAGAATATATTTTACTTTAATTTTCCTGACTTCGGGAATAAATCACATTCTCAAGTTAAACCAGACAAGCAAGTTTACGGCATCGTTGGGAATTCCGATGCCAACCCTGGTTACCTTATTTACAGGTGCGCTTATTCTTGCCGGAGGTTTAAGCATTCTTTTGGGTTACAAAGTAAAATTAGGAGCTCTTTTCCTTTTAATATTTTTAATTCCCACAACAATTATTGCACATCGTTTTTGGGGCGTTAGCGATCCCGCCAAATCGCAGATTCAATTAATCATGTTCATGAAAAATTTATCGATGATTGGCGCTGCTTTAATGTTCTATTATTTTGGAACAGGACCGCTTAGTTTGGAAAAACAGTCTGAAATAAATTTAAGGTCATCAAATGAAAATTGAATTTTTCCACGACGTGCTTTGCGCATGGTGTTACGCGTACTCACCAAAAGTGAGACGATTAAGCCAAGAATTTCCATGGTTAAAAATTACACACAGATGTTTTGCTTTGGTTCCCACCCAAAATAGTATTGTGGAAATGTTCGGTTCCCATGAAGCCGGAAAGCTTGAAATACTTGAACATTGGAAAGCCGCTAACGAATTGGACGATGAAAAAAGAATTTGCGCCGACGACATGGCCTGCAAAAATTTTAACTTTCCTTATTCAATGCCAGGATTGCTTGCCTGCAAAGCTGCGGAAATTCAGGGCGGAAGCAAAAAACATTGGGACATGTTCGACAGAATCCAGAAAGCACATTTTACGGAAACGCTTGACATTAGCCGTTTCGATGTTCTTCTCGGCTGCGCTAAGGATGTCGGTCTGGATTTGCGTCAGTTTAATTCCGATTTTAATTCTACCGGAACCAAAGCAATGGTTGAAAGCGACATAGAAAGAGCCGAAGAGCTGGGAGTGTTTATCGTTCCTTCTTTAGTTCTGAACGAGGACGTTGTTATTAATGGCTCTCAGGATTACGAAACATTAAAAAAGTTAATTGAAGAAAATCTAAACTAATAATACAACAGGAGGCAGAAAATGAAAATAACAGCAACGCAAAACGGACCCTTGCTTATTGACGTAGCAGAGGCGATTATTAAAAAAGGCGACGGAAAAGAAAAACTTGAGAACAAAACAATCGCACTTTGCCGCTGCGGTCATTCGGCAAACAAACCTTTCTGCGATGGCGCGCACAAAAAAGCTGGATTCGAAGCGGAGCAAATTGAAATTGAAATTAAATAACCAAAGCTCAACCGAATCAGTAAAATACAAATTAGTAAATTTGCGGGAATTCTAAGCGTTTTTTGGTTAGAGAAATTTTTAACTCCGTTTGATTGCCATTTAAAAACCTTTCTATTCTAAAGAACAAAGAAGCTGAAAAAGCGTTAAATTTCTTAGCGCGAAAATTTACTCCCGTAAAAAAGGGAACGTTTCGTTCCCCTGAAATCAATTACTACGCCGCAATATTTTAAAACGCGCTTTACATTGTAAGCGCCATTATTGCCTTTGCAGTGTGCAGCCGGTTTTCAGCCTCGTCGTAAACAATCGAAATGTTGGGGTCGTCAATAACTTCGTCGGTAACCTCGTGATTCCTGTCCGCTGGCAAAGCATGCATCAGTTTAACGTTTTTGTCGGCAAGTTTAATGCGGCGGCTGTTGCAAATCCAATCTTTGTGTTTTTCTAAATCGGCTTTCATTTGTTTGGAGATTTCCTCCTGATTGTCCAAGAATTCCTGAACGCCGTAAAATCCGAAACCTCCCCAGTTTTTGGGTATTACGACGTTTGCGCCTTCGAAGGCTTCGTCCATGTCGTTCGTGAACTTTATTGAACCGCCGTTCAATTCTGCGTTCTTTTTAGCTTTCTCCACAATCTCTTTACTAAGCGGGAATTCCTTTGGATGCGCTACGGTTACGTCTATGCCGTATCTCGGGAAAAGCAGAATTTGAGTTTGCGGAACGGAAAGCGGTTTGGCGTGCGTGTCCGCGTATGCCCAGCTGATTGTTACTTTTAACCCTTTGGGATTTCGTCCGAAATATTCGAAGATTGTCATTAAATCCGCCAACCCTTGAAACGGGTGGTAAACGTCGTCTTGCAGGGACATTACAGGCCTCGAAGAATATTTTGCCATTTCCTCAAGGTAGTTTTTGCCTATTCCGTAAAAGCAATTCCTTGAAGCAATTCCGTGCCCCATGCGCGAAAGAATAATTGCCGTGTCCTTGGCAGATTCTCCGTGCGAAAGCTGCATTTTGTCCGGCGTTAAATCGTGCGCGTGCCCGCCAAGCTGGGTCATTCCTGCTTCCATTGAATTTCGCGTTCGCGTGGATTGCTCGAAGAAAAGCATGAACAATGTCTTATCCGGCAAATACCTTGTGGGCTCGCCCAGTGCAAATTTTCTTTTCAAGTCGAATGCGGTTTCAAAAACCGTGTCCAATTCCTGTTTGGTCCAATCGTCCGTGGTTAAAAAATGCTTTCCCTTTAATTGAGTTACCATTTCTTTTCTCCCTATTCTGTTTTTACAAACTTAATTTCGCCCTGAAATTATTGGGCTTAACAAAAGTAGTATTAAAAGTAGCCTTTAATTTCAAGCCTAAACGAACTATTAAGAGTCCCAAAGGACTCTTTTTACAATCTTGCGAATTCCCAAACGTACAATGCGTAAAACGCCGACGCTTTGGAAAGATGTTCAACCGGTATTTTTTCGTTTGGAGCATGTGCTAAAACTTCGTTGCCCGGACCAAAGCCAATTACAGGAACCCCAAAGAGTCCGTTAATTGTAACGCCATTTGTCGAGAATGTCCACTTGTCCACTTTTGGAACTTCCCCGAACAATTTTTTGTAAGCATCAATCCCCGTGGTTATTACGGGATGCGATTCTTTCATTTTCCACGTAGGGTAATATTTTTCCATTCCGTATTCTTTGCCGGTAAAAGATTTTTCCCTGTATTCCAGCAATTTAACTCGGGCGTTCATTCCTTTTACTAATTCTTCGATTTGGGAAAGGGCTAATTTTTTGTCCTCTCCCCAAGTCAATCTTCTGTCCAGATGAATTTTAGCGTAATCGGAAACAGCGCAAAGAGAAGGGCTGGAAGAAACGAACTCGGAAACTACTACGGTTCCTTTGCCTAAAAAGTCGTCGTAAGCAAGTCGCTCGTTAAGTTTTTCGATTTCAAGAGCCGCTTTCGAAGCCATGTAAATTGCATTCTTACCGCGTTCCGGCGCCGAGCCGTGCGCCGAAAGTCCGAAAAACTCAACTTCAATTTCCATGCGACCTCTGTGACCCCTGTAAATATTGAGGTTCGTCGGTTCGGTAATAATTACGGCATCGGGACGAATTTTTTCTTCTTCCACCAGATATTTCCAGCACAACCCGTCGCTGTCTTCTTCCATTATTGTACCTGTTACAAGGAGAGTTACGTTTTCGGGCAGTCCTATTTCTTTCAATATTTTTCCCGCCGTTACAGCAGCGGCAGGTCCGCCTTTTTGGTCGGCGCTACCGCGTCCCAGCACGTAACCGTCCTTAATTTCTCCGCCTAAAGGATCAAATTCCCAATCGTCAGGGTTTCCTAAGTCAACTACGTCAATGTGTCCGTCGATGGCTATTACTTTTTCACCCGAACCGATCCTCCCAATCACGTTGCCAAGCCCGTCGATCCTGACTTCGTCGAATCCCGCTTCCTCCATTATCGACTTCAATTCTTTTACAACGCCTTCCTCTTGCAGGCTTAAAGATTTGTGCTTTACTAGTCGGGACAAATTTTCCGCCGTGTAATTTTCGTATTTACGGGACAATT
>JALWSN010000350.1:3819-4938 GCA_027080245.1 Ignavibacteriales bacterium
CTTTTCCGCAATTTCCATGTTGATTCTCCTTCGTTAAACTTTTTAATATTTATTTATAATTTTTTAAATTTTTTAGCAAGTCTTTCTCCTTGCGCATAAATTTCTTTGTTAATTTTTTCTTCTTTAAGAATTTGCAGGCGTTCGTCCTTCATTAAGAACTTTCCGTTTTGAACCACGGAAACGGGTTTCCTTTCAAGCGCACCGTAGATGTAATGCCCCCAGAAATTATTCTTGTTAATAGGGGTTGGGGGTGCGTAATCCCACACGACGAAATCGGCTCGGTCGCCTTCCTTTAACAGGGGAAAATCGTGGAAGTAACGCTTGACGAAATTTATTTGGTCGAAATAATATTTATTAATTAATCGGAACGTTTCCTCGAATGAAAATCCGCTTGCGCGCATTAACAGAAAAATGTTTTTTAACGACCTGCCCGGATTTGCGTGCATTCCGTCCGTGCCCATTAAAACAGGGATTGATTCCGGCGCCAGGGCAAATTTAGGTAGTCCAACGGAATTATTCAAATTGGAATCTGGGTTGTAAGCAATCGCGCTTCCGAATTCATCGATTATCGAATAGTCTTTTTTTGTTAAGTAAATTCCGTGCGCCAAAATGCTTTTGACGTTAAGCAAATTAAAGTTGCTCAAGCGCCTGACGGGTAGGGCGTTAGTGACGTCTTTGCTCAAGACTCGGTCGATAGAATCTTCGCAAAGGTGGATGTGAATGCCCAAATCGTAGCTGTTCACAATGTCCGAAGCTTCCTCGAGCGAGTCGTCGGAAACGGTAAAGGAAGCGTGAAGCCCCAGCATAGCTTTAACATTGTCGTTTGTCCTATTCAGAAAAAAATCTTTGTTTTCTTTTAAGGAAGCTTTCGCGGGTCCGGCTCCGTTTCTGTCGGATGCTTCGAAACACAGAACGCCGCGAAGTCCAATATTTTCAATAGAGTCTGCAATTACGGTTAAGCTTCCATCAATATTCATAGGGGAGGCGTGATGATCGAACACATAAGTTACGCCGCATTTAATGGCTTCCATTCCGCCCATTAACGCCGAAGCTTCAACCATCCTTAAGTCTAACGCTCTGTCTAATTTCCACCAAAGGTTGTGGAGTATTTCGTAAAAA
>JALWSN010000351.1 GCA_027080245.1 Ignavibacteriales bacterium
TTATCCCCTTATTTTAATGAGCTTTCAGAGGATAGTCAAAAAAGATTTGATAAAAATATTTTGAGGATTTTCGACAGTAAAAATCCTGTCGATCAAAAAATTCTGGAAAATGCTCCATTACTATTGAACCATCTGGACAACGAAAGTGTCGAGCATTTCAATGCGGTCAAAGAATTATTAAATAGCGCTGAAATAAAATTTGAAATCGATCCTAAGCTGGTAAGGGGATTGGATTATTACACTCACACGACCTTTGAAATTATTAGCGATAGCGTAGGGGCGCAAAGCGCCCTTTGCGGCGGCGGGCGTTACGATTTGTTAATTGAACAACTTGGCGGCAAACCCACTCCGGGGGTTGGTTTTGCGGCGGGAATGGAAAGAATTTTGCTTGCTTGCAAAAACGAAGGACTGCTAGAAGATAAGCCTGTAACTATTGACGTTTACGTAGCATTGTTGAACAAAGACTTTAAAACACAGGCTTTTAAGCTTGCTTTGGATTTGAGAAGAAACAGAATTAAAACCGAAATCGATTATTTGAACAGAAGCTTAAAAGCTCAGATGCGCGAAGCCAATAAACTCAATGCTAAAGTGGTTGTGTTTTTCGGCGGAGATGAATTTGCCCGCAAAGAAGCGGCTGTTAAAATAATGGATACTGGTGCGCAGGAAATTTTCCCACTTTCGGAACTCCTACTTAAAATTAAAGAATTTCTGTAATCCCTTACCGGCGTAAAAATGAAAAAGATAATTGGACGAAAACCTTTGTTAGAAGCTCTTAACAAAGGCGTAGAAATTGAGCAGGTTATCGTTGCCCATAATCAGACAGGAAGAATAATAGACAAAATATTAATTGCCGCTAAAAAGAAAGGCGTTAAGATTAGTAGAGTTTCCGCGTCTAAGTTTAAAGAATATGAACGCGGAGCTAATTCGCAGGGCGTGATTGGATTAATTAGCGAATTGAAATTTTATTCGCTCGACGAAATTTTAAAAGAATTAAAAAAAATTAAAAACCCCCTTGTTCTATTAATCGATTCAATTCAAGATCCCCACAATTTAGGCGCAATACTTAGAACCGCCGATGCGGCTGGGGTTAATGCCGTAATCATTACGCTCAGGAATACAGCGCCATTTTCCGATGTTGTCTTCAAAGTATCCGCAGGGGCGGTTAATTTCCTTAAAATTTCCAAAGCGAAAAATCTTTCCCGCGCAATTGAGCTTCTTAAAGAAAATGATTTTTGGATTGTCGGTTCGTCTCCGGAAGTCGACCGTACCCTTGTTGAAATTGACTACAACCTTCCCATTGGTCTGGTTGTTGGAAACGAGGGTAGAGGAATACGCCCGTCAATATTGAAGAAATGTGATTTTGTTGTTAAAATACCAATGCTTGGTAAGGTGCAATCTTTAAATGTCTCGGTTTCTACCGGAATTTTACTTTACGAAATTTTGCGTCAAAGGAAGGAATTGTTAAATGAACAAACTTCTTAGTGTAATTGGTAAAAATAAGAAACTTTGCGCGGGAATAATGACCGGCACTTCCGTAGACGCTGTAGATGTTGCCATTGTTGAGGTTTCCGGAAGCGGCGTTGATTTAAGCCTGAAATTATTAGGCTTCAAAGACTTTCCAATCCAACCTGAATTAAAAAATTTAATTTTAAAAAATTCCTACGGCGCTACAAGCAATGTTGAAGAAATTTGCAAACTTAATTTTATTTTACCGCAACTTTACGCCGAAGCGCTTAAGAAAACATGCTCATTAATTGGGATTACAGTAAACGAATTGGATATAATCGGAAGCCACGGACAAACAATTCAACATTTACCTCAAAAGGCATTTTTCGGTAAATATTCAACCACTTCCACTTTGCAAATTGGAGATCCTTCGGTGTTGGCTAAATTAACCGGCGTCGTTACTGTCGGTAATTTCAGAACAGCCGATGTCGCGCTTGGCGGGCAGGGCGCTCCCCTCGTTCCTTATTTCGATTACTTAATGTTCCGCTCGAATTCAAAAAACAGATTGCTTTTGAATTTGGGTGGAATTGCGAATTTCACTTATTTACCGGCTAATGCCCAAATTAATGAAGTAATAGCTTTCGATGTGGGACCGGGCAATATGTTGATTGACCAAGCCATTAGAAAATTCTTTAATAAAAAGTACGACAAGGACGGAGCAATTGCAAAACAAGGGAAATTAAACGCTAAGTTGCTGAAAACCCTAAAAACAAAGGATGATTTCATAATCGCTCAGCCGCCTAAAACAGCGGGCAGAGAAAATTACGGAGAGGAATTCTTTGTCAGTCTTCTAGACTCCGTTGGCAAAATGCCGCCTAAGGATTGGGTTCACACATTGTCTTATTACACGGCTTTTGCGGCTTACTCGAATTACCAAAAATTTATTTTACCTTTGGGTAAAGCGGACGAGCTAATTGTTAGCGGCGGCGGCGCAAATAATGAATTTTTGTTGTTAAAATTAAGCGAGCTTTTTAACGGCGTTAAAGTTAAAAGACTTAACGACAAAAATATTCAAGCCGATTCCAAAGAGGCTGTTTGCTTCGCAGTTCTGGCAAATGAAACGATCGCCGGCAATCCTGCTAATATTCCCGCCGTAACTGGAGCACAACGCCCTACAATATTGGGGGAAATATGTCTCCCCTAAAAGTGCTAATTACAGGCGGAGGAGGATTGTTAGGTCAATATTTGAACATTGAGCTTTCAAAAAAATTTGACATTCTTACGCTCTACAATAAAAACAAGGGCAATACCAGTGATTATCCTTCTGCTAAAATTGATTTATTGAATATTGATTCGCTATTCAAAATAATCCGTCAATTTAAACCCGACGTTGTTATTCACAATGCGGCAATTTCTAACGCCGCTAAAGCGGATTTAATGCCGAATGAAATTGTTGAAAGAATTAACGTGAAAGCTACCGAAGTTATTGCTGAGGAATGCTCGCATTTGAAATGTAAATTAATTTACACATCTACGGACTTAGTTTACGACGGCAACAGCGGCGGTAATTTAACAGAGCAAAGCCCCTTAAATCCTGTTTCCTTTTACGCAAAAACAAAACTTCAAGGCGAAGCGGCAATTAAATCAATCTTTAACAATTATTTGATTTTGCGCTTGGCTTTGCTTTTAGGGTTCGGACTTAACCATTCGCGGAATCATTTTCAGGAGGTCGTTGAAAAATTGAAAAAGAACCAAAGCGTTAAATTGTTTACAGATCAATTTCGTTCTCCAAATGAACTTACTGCGGCAGCTAAAATAATTTCCGTTTTGTCAGAATCTGAAATTGAAAATGAAGCGCTGAATCTCGGCGGACCTGAAAGGCTTTCGCGTTTTGATGTGGGAACTTTAATTTGTAAAGTTGGCCAGTTCGATGAAAAGCTTTTAATCCCGGACTTAATGATGGACTCGGACTTAAAATACAAAGTTAAAGATGTCTCTTTGAATATTGCTAAGTTGGCAAAATTAAACTTGCGTCCCCCGAGCGTTGAGAAATCTTTAATGAAAATTCTGAGAAACTAATTTAACGAAATATTATTCTTATTTAACCAATCGTCGTTGTAAATTGTGCTTAAGTATTTAAAACCCGAGTCCGGGAAAACGGTTACGATATTTGCTGAATAGTTTAATGAATTTGCGATTTTAATAGCGGTAAAAATATTAGCGCCGCTACTACCGCCGGCAATTATTCCTTCTTTGTTTGCTAATTCTTTAGTCCATTTGAAAGCTGTTTCATCGTCAATTTTAATCATGTCGTCCAGTAAGTGAAACTGAACCGTGTTAATAATAAACTCGTCGCCAATTCCCTCTATTAAATATCTTTCCGGTTTTATTAGCTTTCCATTTTTGAAGAAATCGTAAAAGACCGAACCCGCGGGGTCAATGCCAATTAATTTCAACCCGGGAATTTTCTCTTTTAAGTATTTCCCGGTCCCAAACAATGTGCCGCCGGTTCCAATCCCAGCGACGAAGTAATCTATTTTACCTTTTGTCTGACGGTAAATCTCAGGTCCTAAAGTTTTGTAGTAAGTTTCGTTATTGTCAAGATTATTGTGTTGGTCAATGTAATAAAGCGAGGGGTCGTTAGCCGCTAAATTTTTTGCGAGGTTATTGTAGGAGTCCTCCCGTTCTGGCGGAATAGTTGCGTCCACTAAAATTACGTCCACGTCCAGAGCCTTTAATATTTGTATTTTCTCTTTACTGGTTGTATCTCGAATAACAATGGTAAGCCTGTAACCTTTTTGTCTTGCTACTATTGCCAGACCCATTGCAGTATTGCCCGAAGAATTTTCAATAATTCTATCTCCCGGCTTAATTTTGCCTTCGCGCTCGGCTTTTTCAATCATGTATTTTGCTATTCTGTCTTTAATGCTTCCACCCGGATTTAAATATTCCAGTTTTGCAAAAATGTTGCTTTTTAATCCTTTGCCGATATTCTCAAGTTTTACTAAAGGAGTGTTCCCTATTGCTTCTAATAAGTTCATTGATTAACCTTTGATAAAAAATTGAATTGACGATCTGGTTGCCGTAAGGGTTTATTTGCATAGTTGAATAGAAGAACAAATTGACTAAAAACAAATCTAATTGATGCGAATCTTCTTTCAAAATAAATGAATAAATTTTACGAAAGTTTATTTTACATTATCGCCGAATTTATTCCAATTGCAAAATTGGAAATATTGCGATGTGTTAATCGCCATGTAAGCTCTAAATAAAAGGGGAAAAGCTGATGTCCTACGCTGAAACCCACTTCAATTAAGGGTTTTCTGAATTCAACAATTTTGCCTTTAAGTTGATTCCTTAATTTAGCGGAAGATTTCACAATTGCTGCGGAAAGATGCAACCCAAAGTTCAAATGAAATTTATTTAAATAACTTAATCCAATTTTGCTCAACAAAGTTT
>JALWSN010000352.1 GCA_027080245.1 Ignavibacteriales bacterium
TTGACATTTTTAATCCAAATCGCGCAAAATTAATCGCAGCGATCTCCATTTACAAAAATAATTTTTACGCATCCGTCGAAAACACAAGACAAAACCACGTTGAAATAAAAGTATTTTCGAAAGCAAAAATTTTAGACTCTGAAATTAAATCCGTTTCTTCTTTAATCGAGCCAACTTCTCCCTTAACCGCCAAAGCGTTACGGAATTTCGTTCGGGACAAATATTTGTTTTGAATTTTCAACTTGTTGAAGCCTAAAGGCTAAATCCAAATTAAAAGATTAAATCTTAATTTCGTAAATTTGTGCTTTAAAATAAAAGCGCATTTAAAAAGCTTAGAACAACAATCGGGGAAAGATTAATGCTCGAAAAAATAATTGAAATAGCAAAGGAAGCCGGAGGCGAGATCGCCCGCTTTTACAAGGGGAACTTCGCAATCGAGTTCAAAACAAATAAATCCGATTTGGTGACCGCGGCGGACAAAGCTTCGGAAAAGAAAATAATAGAATTAATCGAAAAGGATTTCCCCGAACACAACATTTTAACGGAAGAAAGAGAATTTGTGAACAAACATTCGGACTATACATGGGTAATAGATCCATTGGACGGCACGACCAATTTTGCACACGGGCTACCGATTTTTTCGGTTTCAATAGGAGTAACGCGAGGAAACGAAACACTGTTTGGCACGGTTTACGACGTAACGCGCGACAAGGTTTACTATGCGGAAAAGGGCGCGGGCGCGTTTGAAAACGGCAAACAGCTGCGCGTTAGTTCCAACGGGGACCTGGAACAAAGCTTGCTCGTTACGGGATTCCCTTACAACATCAGGCAAAATCCAATGCACGCAATCGAAAGGTTTAACGCATTTTTATTTGAATCCCGCGCCGTACGCAGATTGGGCTCCGCAGCGCTGGATTTTTGTTACGTGGCGTCGGGTATTTTTGACGGCTTTTGGGAAGTGAGCCTTAATCCGTGGGACATTTGCGCCGGTAAATTAATTGTGGAAGAAGCCGGCGGAAAAGTTACAAATTTTAACGGAGAAGAAATTGACATTTACTCCAAACCAATTTTAGCTACAAACGGAATTGTTCACGAAAAAATGGTTAGAATTTTACAAAGATTTAATGACTGATTTTTTTGAAATACTTTTGTTCTTCCAAACCCAAAAGTTCCCTTGAAATTCAACTAAATTTTAAATTAAAAGTTTAAGGTAATGTTTTACTTAATATTGGTCTCGTTTATCTGGGCTTTTTCTTTCGGAATTATTAAAAGCTCGCTTTCCGGCGTGAACGCTTCTTTGATTTCGTTCATTCGCCTGGGAATTTCGCTTTTAATTTTCCTTCCTTTTTTACGATTAAAAAAAATCCGCCTCCGCAAAGCCTTGATTTTATTGGGCGTCGGAGCTATTCAATACGGAATAATGTACGTGGCTTACATTTCCTCCTACCGTTACTTAAAAGCTTACCAAGTAGCCGTGTTAACAATCTTTACTCCCGTTTACGTAGTTTTGATTAACGATTTAATTGAACGGAAATTCAATTTACGCTACTGGCTGGCGGCGTTAATTGCCACGGCGGGCGCGGGAATCATTCTTTTCAACAAGAACGAAATGCGCGCTATTGCCGCGGGGATTATTTTAATGCAAATTTCTAACTTGAGTTTTGCCGCCGGGCAAATCCTCTACAAAAAAACAATGCGACAATTGGAATACGTAAAGGATGCCGAAATATTCGGACTATTATTTGCAGGGGGAACTATTGTAGCGGGGCTGTTTACATTAGCCGCGGGGAAATTAAGTTTTTCCGAAATTAGCCACTACCAATGGGAAGCGTTGATTTACCTTGGAGCAGTGGCTTCCGGGGCGGGTTTTTTCCTCTGGAATTTCGGACTCCGAAAAGTTAACGCCGGCTCTCTTTCAATATTCAACAACTTTAAAATTCCTTTGGCTATTTTTGTGTCGTTAATTTTCTTTGGCGAAAGCGCCAATGTCCTCCGCTTAATTTTCGGTTTGTTTATTATTTTAAGCGCTTTCTACTTGACGGAAAGAAATCGGGCTTCACAAAACCCAGGCTTAAGAAAATCAAATTAAACGCTGCGAAATATCTTTGACGAAAATTATTCAGAAAGACAAAAAGAAAAAGTCCTTTTTTACTTTTGTGTTTTTTGTTACAAACTTCCCCCCGTTCGTTTGTTTAAAATTGCCATTAATCATCCAATCTCCAAAAACTGCCGGATGGTTTTGCAAGTTTACTTCATTAACTTTTTTAATTTCTCAATCTCGTCCCTTAAGTAAGCCGCTTTTTCGAATTCCAGATCCTTTGCGGCTCTTAGCATTTCTTCTTCCATCTGCTCAAGCAAATCTTTCTTTTCGGATTTGTTCAAATATTTAATAACCGGCTCAGCCACTTTTGCGAATGAGGCTTCTTCCATTTTTTCTTTTCGCCTTACGTCCGCAACCGAAGTAGAGGCAAGAATTTCCTCGCGTGTTTTGTAAACCGTCTTTGGCGTAATTCCCATCTTCTCATTGTATTCAGCCTGAAGCTTTCGCCTTCTATTTGTCTCGTTAATCGTCTTGCGCATTGAATCCGTAATCTTATCGGCGTACATTATTACCTTGCCGTTAACGTTCCTTGCCGTGCGTCCGGCCGTTTGCATTAAAGAACGCTCGCTTCGCAAAAAGCCTTCCTTGTCGGCGTCGATGATTGCCACAAGCGAAACCTCTGGCAAATCCAATCCTTCGCGCAAAAGGTTTACTCCTACAAGCGCGTCGAAATCCCCGATGCGTAAATCTCTAATAATTTCAACCCTCTCAAGCGCGTCGATGTCGCTGTGAATGTAGCGCACGCGAATGTTAATCTTTTCCAAATATTCCGTTAAATCTTCAGCCATTTTTTTAGTAAGAGTAGTAACAAGCGTACGTTCTTTTTTTTCGGCTCTAATTCTTATTTCCTCAATTAAATCGTCAATCTGATTTTTCACCGGGCGCACTTCGATTTTCGGGTCCAGCAATCCGGTGGGACGAATAATCTGTTCCACAACGGCGCCGCCGCTTTTGGTCAGTTCGTAATCGCCCGGAGTTGCGCTAACGTAAATCACCTGATTGGTAAGTTTTTCGAACTCGTCGAACTTTAACGGTCGGTTGTCCAATGCGCTTGGCAAGCGGAAACCGTACTCCACAAGAGTTTCTTTTCTTGCCCTGTCCCCGTTGTACATTCCCCTTATTTGAGGAATTGTAACGTGGGATTCGTCCACAATCAACAAATAATCATCCGGGAAATAATCCAAAAGGCAAGCTGGTCGGCTGCCGGGCGGTCGCCCGTCCATGTGCCGCGAGTAATTTTCGATTCCGGAACAATATCCTATTTCCTTAATCATTTCAATGTCGAACCTCGTTCGCTGTTCAAGCCTCTGCGCCTCCACGTATTTTTCCTGCGCCCACAATTCTTTCAGTCGCTCTTTTAATTCTTCTTCGATTGTAACAATAGCTCTCTGGATTTTTTCCGGCGAAGTTACGAAATATTTGGCGGGATAAATAGCCACCGAATCGGTTTCTCTCAGCTCCTTTCCCGTTGTCGCGTCGATTACGGAAATCCTTTCGATTTCGTCGCCCCAGAATTCAATACGAACAGCTTCCTCGTATTGGTAAGCGGGAATGATTTCCACAACGTCGCCGCGCGCCCTGAAAGAGCCGCGCAAAAATTCCACGTCGTTGCGAACGTAATGAATATCTACAAGCTTTCTCAAAAAATCTTTTTTTTCGATTTCTTCCCCACGCTTCACGAAAAGAATTTGCCTTGCGTATTCCTCGGGCGAACCGATTCCGTAAATGCAACTTACGCTTGCCACAATTATTACGTCCCGCCTTCCTTCAATTAAAGCCGTTGTGGCTTTCAATCTAAGCCTGTCGATTTCTTCGTTAACGGAAAAATCTTTTTCAATGTAAAGGTCGTTCTTTACAACGTAAGCTTCCGGCTGGTAATAATCGTAATAGGAAATGAAAAACTCTACGGCGTTTTCCGGGAAGAAGGCTTTAAACTCCGCGTAGAGCTGTGCGGCAAGAGTTTTGTTGTGGGAAATAACCAGCGTGGGTTTGTTCACCTGCGCAATAACGTTGGACATTGTGAAAGTTTTGCCGCTGCCGGTTACGCAAAGCAATACTTGATGCTTGTATCCCTTCCTAACGCCTTCCGTAAGCTCTTGAATAGCCTTTGGTTGATCGCCGGCTGGTTTGTAATTTGAAACAAGTTTAAATTTGTTCATTTTTCTTGCGCTAAAAAATTTTTCCAAGCGCCGTATTATTTTACTTTAACAATTGCAGAGCGGTTTCCACAACATTTTCAACGGTAAAACCGTATTTTTCCAACAACTGCTTGTACGGCGCCGAGGCTCCGAAAGTTTCAATTCCAATAATTTTGCCTTCCGGGCAAACGTACTTTTCCCAGCCTTGCGAAACAGCCATTTCAATTGCAATTCGTTTGGTTAATTCCGGCGGCAAAACTTCATTTTTGTAAGCTTGACTTTGCTTTTCAAAAAGTTCAAAGCTCGGCATGCTAACAACCCTTACGGCAAAAGATTTTTCTTCGAGAACCTCCGCCGCTTCGATTGCAAGCGAAACTTCCGAACCGCTTGCAAGCAAAATCAAATCCGGCTCGCCGTGCGAATCTTTAATTACGTAAGCGCCTTTGGAAAGATTTTCGGCGGAGGCATATTTACGCCTGTCGATTACCGGAACTTTTTGGCGAGTTAGAACCAACGCAGTCGGATTTTTTTCAGCAGAAAGCGCCGCTTTCCAGGCTTCAATTGTTTCGTTTGCGTCGGCAGGACGAATTACCGTCAAATTGGGAATGGCGCGCAAAGCCGCTAAATGTTCAACAGGTTGATGGGT
>JALWSN010000353.1 GCA_027080245.1 Ignavibacteriales bacterium
CTTGTAACTAAGTTAATCAACAACTTAGCTGCTTTGGCGAAAGAGGAAAACGATTTCGCAACCGCTAATTTCATTAACTTGTTTGTCAATGAACAAGTGGAGGAAGTGGCAAACGTTAAAGCTATTGTGGAAAAGTTTAAGTTAATAGGAGAAGACAAAGGCGGACTTTTTATGTTAGACCATGAATTGGGAAGCAGGCAAAAAGCCGAATAATTTTACTTTCCAAAATAATATTTTTTGTTTATATTTAAAGTCTTGAATTTTTAAGAACTTCGGAGAGAACAATGTCAAGAAGATGTCAGGTAACAGGCGTAGGACCGCGAAGCGGAAACTCGATTTCGCATGCGCACAATAAAACTAAAAGAAGATTTTTGCCCAACTTACAAAAGAAAAGAATTTGGGTAAAGGAATTAAACAGATTTGTGACCGTTAAACTTTCTACGCGAGCGTTAAGGACTATTTCTAAAAAAGGCACCGCCGAATTGGCTCAGTTAATTAGGGAAAATAAAATTAAAGTCAGGTAACCCGCGTAATTTTTTCTTTTAGCCCGTTCCGTAAGGTTCGGGCTTTTTTATTTTAAATAAGTTAAATTTGACTTGGTTCTTTTCTATTGTTTCCGTCCGGCAAGTTAATTGGAAAAGCTTACACGAACGTCTGAGGATTTCAAATAAACTTTTAGGAGAATTGAAATGAATTTGAAAAAATTTGTTAGCTCATTATTTGTCTTATTCTTGCTTTTCGGTTGCTCTCAACGGAAAGACAATACTCAAATAATTCAAAAGTACAACGCTATTTCAAAGATGATGGTTCGCAACGCGTTGACGGAAAGAACGGGCTATAAGTGGTTAAAAGATTTGTTGAAAATAGGTCCCCGTCTTAGCGGCTCGCCGGGGAATTTCAAAGCCGTTGAATGGGTAAAAAATAAAATGAAGGAGATTGGGCTGGACAGCGTTTGGCTGCAGAAATGCAAAGTTCCGCATTGGGTTCGCGGCAACATTGAAGAAGCCGAACTTCTAAACGCCCGCGGCAAGAAGATTAGAAATCTTCACATTGCGGATTTAGGCGGCAGCATTGGAACGCCGCCAAACGGTTTGGTTGCCAACGTTGTTGAAGTTAAAAGTTTTGACGAACTGAAAATGTTAGGGACAAAAGCAAAAAATAAAATAATATTTTTCAACGAGAAGTTTGATTACGGCGAGATCAATACATTTAAAGCATATTCAAAAGCAGTTAAAAAAAGAGTCTACGGTGCTATTGAGGCGGCTAAAGTTGGTGCTAAAGCAATTTTAATCCGCACTGTTGGCAGCGCGTACGACAACAAACCCCACACGGGTAACATGCATTACGCCAAGGACATTAAGAAAATTCCCGCCGCGGCATTGGGGGCAATCGACTCGGACTATCTTAGCGACGTTCTTATCCATCATCCCGATTACAAAATTAAATTAAAAATGAATTGTGAAAATTTGCCCGATACAATTTCCTACAACGTAATTGGCGAAATTAAGGGAAGCGAATTTCCTAATCAGGTTATTGTGGTTGGCGGGCATTTGGATTGCTGGGACAAAGGCGTTGGCGCGCACGACGACGGGGCCCCGGCTTTGCAAACCCTCGAAGCTCTTGATTTGATTAAAAGGCTCGATCTTAAACCCAAACGGACAATCCGATGCGTTTTGTTTGCCAACGAGGAGAACGGACTGAACGGCGGTAAAACTTACGGTAAATATGCCGATACCGTTAAAAGCGAAACTCACATTGCTTCGATTGAATCTGACAGAGGCGCTTTTACGCCGAGAGGATTTTCCGTGAAATCCGATAAAAACACTTTGGAAAAAATTAAGTCCTGGCTGCCGGTTCTTAACAACGCTCTAATCGATTGGGTTAAGCCTGGCGGAAGCGGAGCGGACGTAGGACAAATTAAAAAGGTTAAAGCTTCGATTGGCTACGTCCCCGATGCGCAACGTTACATGGATTTACACCATTCCGACAACGACACATTCGACAAAGTACATCCTAGGGAAATGGAATTGGGAACGGCGGCAATTGCAATTTTAAGTTACATTATTAGTCAGGAAGGACTTTAGTTTACATTTAACAATTTTATTTACAATAAATAATTTAGCTTAACAATTTTTGTTAATTAGCAAGAGAGTAAAATGGGAGAAAATAATTCCCGAAAAGACGAGCATTACTTCGGATTTATTTATTGGAATCCCGACGATAAAAGAATGTTCGTGCCTAAAAGATGGGGCTACGGCTGGACGCCAAATTTTGCAAATCCCAAAGCTATTGCGGTGTTTATCTTAATTTTAATCGCTGTTTTTGTGGTAATTAAATTTATCTGATTGCTTCCGCGACCAATGAGTTTGGGGTTTACAATACTCTTCTGGCTTTTAAGCTCCGTATTGGGCTTTGCGGCCGGCTATGTTTGTTTGCTTGCTGTTAGGCAGCAGTTTGATTGGCGTTATTTAACCTTTGGGGCTGGAATGTTTTTCGTTGGAATAGCGCTTCACAGCTTAATAGCTTTACCGGTAGTCTTTTACGAGAAAGGATTAAAATTACTTTTTGTTCGTCCGGAAAACCCGGTGACTAATTTTAAATTTTGGGAGCTTATTTATTTTGCATTTGCGGCGGGAATTGGACAGGAAACCGCAAAAGCATTTCCAATATTTTTAGAACAAAGAGCAGGCAGAAATATTAAATCAACTGAATTTTTCTCTCTGGGGTTGAACATTGGAATTGGCTTTTCGTTGGGAGAAATTTTGTTCCTTGCCGTAAATGGCTGGCAAGTTGGCGCATCCGCCGGCAACCTTGTAGATATTGCCGTTGGCGGATTTGAAAGATTTTCCGCTACAATCTTTCACGTTGCAACAGCCGGCTTGATTGCGTTTGGCTTTCAAAAAAACAAAGTAATTTCGTTACTGCTGTTAAGCATTTTACTACATTCCTTGCTGGATGGGATTGTTAGTTTAATTAACAAATTTAGTTCGCCTCCGGTAATTTTCCTGGAATCCGGAATTTTTTTAGTCTCTGTTGCAGTTTTTACATTTGTTGCAATTTATTTCAAACGGAATAATCACAGGCTTTCAACAAATAGCCCTGTTGATAATTAGCAAACTATTATTTCTTTGTTAAAGCATATTTAATTAAAGCAAAGGTAAAAAAAATGAAAACTCTTTTGCTTACGTTAACTCTTTTGGCAATGTCGCTTCCCGTTAAAATCTCTTTCGCTCAACTTCAATCTCAACCGGTTGACAATCTCAAATTTTTACCCAAAGGCACGGTGATTAGGAAAGTAGTCGGGGAAAAAATTTACTGTTTTCTGCCGCGCAACGTTCGTATTCAAGGCGTTTTGTGCCGCGGCGACGAATCGCGGGGCTGGGAAACGGTTTTTTATTCTAACGGAAAATTAGCGTTGGCTTGGCTGCCAGAACCTCAAAAAATTCAAGGCGTTCCTTGCGCCGCCTCAAGTTTTTGGTCGGAACTGTTTACAAAAACCGCGGCGGTTTATTTTTACAAAAACGGTAAATTAAAAAGCTGTAAATTAGATTCGGATTTAACTGTTACCGGAAAAAAATTTGAGGCGGGAGAGCGTATTAATTTTGACGAGAGCGGGAAATTGATTTTTAAGTGAACTTGAGCAGTGTCGAATTTCAAGAGAACTAATCCTTTTGGAAGAGAATTTCTTCGCCTATCAAGTTGCTCTTATTGGCAAGTACGCAAGCAAAAAATTAAAAAGAATGAAAACTTTTAAGAAATAAAGAATTAAAAATTATTTTCAAAATTTTTCAAACCAAAAGTTTTTTGCCTTTAATTTCTTCGTCCTTTTTCGAATAATCCTACTACCGCCAGAGTCGCGCCAACGCCGGCAATAATTCCGCTTAAAAATAACAGCGCTAAAATTGCAAGGTTGTCAGAGCTTTGTACGGCGACAATTGAAAAGAACGCAAGAAGTAATCCGAAGACGGTAAAAATTCCACCCGTGGTTGTTTTTTGTTTAGCAGTTAACAATGTTAGCCTCTATTTTAATTCAAAAATTTTCTTTTGACCAACGCTTTTATTCATGCTTCAATTACTGTATGAAGAGCAATTTCCTCAAGAACGGAGGAAACGCGGAGGCATTCGGAGAGTTCGCCGGTAAAAACGACTGCTTTGCCCTTTACATGAGCTTCGAAGGCAAGGGAACGGGCTTTTTCGAAAGTGCATTTCAAAGCTTTTATTAGTTGAATAATCACCTCCTCGAAAGTATGCCAATCGTCGTTAAATAAAATTACTTTTAACGGAATACCCGTGGTTGTAGCAATTTCTTCTTCTGTTTGCTCGTTTGTTCTTGGTTTGTTTTCGTTAATCATTTCCTCTAGATTTGTCCCTTTGCCTAAAACCCTTATTGTAATATTTTAATTGAGCTAAAAATTTAACCTAACTTAAAATATTTTACGTTTGAAATCAAGAGCGTTGGGCGGTAACAAGTTTTAAGGGATTTTCTTAAAACATTTGGTTTTGCTTGAAGGCTGATTTACGAAAGAATAGCATCCTCAATTAAATTTTCGTTTTGTTGTTAAAATATTTTTAATTGTAATAAATCGGCGCAAGAAATAATCACAAAGGAACGAATAAATTGACTAAGAGAGAAAAAAATAGGCGGCTAAAAATACTTTAGACTTTTGTTAGATCGGGATTTGGGAAATCGGTTGCCGGCTTTGCCACGCTAAGAATTCATAGGTTAAAAGGAAAAATTAGAAAGCAAAAGAAAAATTTTAAATTTTCGATTGAAAATTCAAATTAAAAAATTTTATTAATTTGCAACTTCGATTTAATAAAGAAAAGGATAAAGAAATTGAAGTTAATAGAATTCGAACACCTTAAGCA
>JALWSN010000354.1 GCA_027080245.1 Ignavibacteriales bacterium
TTACTGGGCAACAACGACAAGCAAATTACTAATTTTTACACCGGCGTTAACGATTACGTCTTTTCCAAAGACGGCAGGCTTTTACTTTTTACTTCCGACGTTTACCCCGAATGTAAAACTCAGGAATGCAACAAAAAAAAGGACGAGTATTACAAGAACAGAAAAGCAAGCGGCGAAATAATTACGAGCTTAATGTTCAGGCATTGGAACAGGTGGAGACTTCACAAAAGAAGTCATTTGTTTTTAATGAACATGGCGAGCAAAAAGTATTACGATTTAACATTCAAACCGAATTCAGATATTCCTCCAATCGACTTGGGAAGCGCACACGATTTTACTTTTTCGCCGGACGGGAAAGAAGTAGCTTTTGTTTTGAACCCTGATAAAGTGGTTGCTACAAGCACAAACAACGAAGTCTACGTTCTTAATATTAAGGATTTTATTAAACGCGGCGCGGCGGCAATTAAAAAAATTTCCGTCAGTAAAGGCAATGACAACGAGCCTGTTTACTCCCCCGACGGAAAGTTTATCGCTTTCCGTTCAATGAAACACGCCGGGTTTGAATCGGACAAAAGCGACTTAATTATTTACGACAGGAATACCGGCAGATTAAAGAACCTTACGGAAGATTGGAAATATTCAGTCGGAGAAATTGCCTGGTCTAAAAATTCAAAATACATTTATTGTACTACGCCTTTTGAAATTAACAATGCAATATTCCGCATTGACGTAAACACCGGCAAACGTAAACCATTGTTATTAAAGCACATGAACGCATCGATAACCGTTTCGCCCAATGGTGGCAAGCTTTTCTTTAGACAGCAGCGCTCGAGATTGCCTTACGAAATATTTTCTTTAAATCTTTCAAACGGAGCAGCGGAACAAATTACAAAACTTAACGCCAAAAGACTTTCTCAAATAGAAATGGAGCCTATTTCAACTTTTTGGTCTGTGGGCGCCGGCGGAACAAAGATACAATCTATTTTAGTTAAGCCGCCTTTTTTTAATCCCAATAAAAAATACCCTTTGATTTTTTTAATCCACGGGGGACCGCAAGGACATTGGTCGGACGATTTCCACTACCGCTGGAACATTCAATTGTTTGCGTCCAAAGGCTACGTAGTTGTGGCGCCAAATCCACGGGGCAGCGTTGGGTACGGTCAGGAATTCACCAACGAAATCTCAAAGGATTGGGGAGGAAAGGTTTACGTTGATTTAATGAACTCATTGGACAACGCGCTTAAAAAATTTAAGTTCATTGACAAGAAAAACATTTTCGCAGCCGGAGCTTCCTACGGCGGTTACATGATTAATTGGATTGAAGGGCACACGAACCGGTTCAACGCGCTGGTTTGCCACGACGGAGTTTTCGATTTGGAAAGCATGTACGGCAGCACCGAGGAACTTTGGTTCCCGGAATGGGAGTTCGGCGGAACGCCATGGACTAACAGAAAACTTTACAGGAAATGGTCGCCGCACATGTTTGTTAAAAATTTCAAAACGCCAATGCTAATCGTTCACGGGGCAAAAGATTTCAGAGTGCCTGAAACCCAAGCTTTTGAATTGTTTACTTCCTTACAGCGCATGGGCGTTGAAAGCAAACTGCTTTACTTCCCCGACGAATTTCATTTTGTAGTTAAACCTCAAAATAGTAAATTGTGGTGGAATACAATTTTTAATTGGTTCGAGCAACACAAGAGGAGATAAACAATGAACGAAGAATACAACGAAGTTCATTACGAAGATTTGCAAACAGAATTCGACGATGAAAAAAAAGTTGCCGAAGGACAAAAGATAATAGAAGAAAGACTCTGGGAAAAAGTAGAGCGTGTAGGTAAAAAAATTTCTTTCGCAAAAGATTTAATGGCGCTTTACCGATACTTGAAAGACCCTAACGTTCAATGGTACCGTAAATCAATAGTCGTGGGGGCGTTAATTTATTTCATTGCGCCAATAGACGCAATCCCGGACATTGCGCCGTTAGTGGGCTACTTGGACGATTTGGGAGTGATTGCCGCAACGCTTAAGTTTCTTGGTAGCGAGTTAATACCTTACTACGATAAGTAAGCGAGTTTTAAACCAAGGCTAGTAAATGAATTTCAAGGCGATAGATTCAAAAATAATTTTCAGCGGAAAAGTTTTTAAAGTTAAGCTGGACAAAATTAAATATTTGAACAGCGGAAACATTGCTCCACGTGAAGTGGTAATACACAATGGCGGAGCTGTAGTGTTAGCCGTTACGGAGGAGAATAAAATAATTCTCGTTAAACAATTTCGTTACCCCTTTAGAAAATATTTGTGGGAACTGCCTGCCGGAAAGTTGGACGAAGATGAGCTTCCCATCGATTGCGCCCGCCGTGAGTTAAAGGAGGAAACCGGCTACGAAGCCGATTCCTTAATAAAATTAGGCTCAATTTACACTTCACCCGGTTATTCTTCGGAAGAGCTTCACATTTTCCTTGCAACAGACTTAAAACCGGGAAAAACCGACAGGGAAGAAGGCGAAGAAGACATGAAGCTTGCCGAGGCGTCTTTTGAAGAATTTGAAAGAATGATTCGTACGGGCGAAATTAAAGATTCAAAAACTATTTCCGCTCTTCAACTTTATTATTTGAGCGAAGCAAAATTGACGGAAGCTTAAATTTTAACGGTAACGGCTTGAAACCATTGAATTTATTGGCTAAGGTAGAAGGGAGTTGCGGTAGGACTTTTATTTTAAGGACTTTAGCGATACGAGTTGTAAAATAAAATGACGACTAAATTTTCAATTTTAAATAAAATTCTTTCCTTAAAAATTTTCAGCAAACTAATCAATGAAGTAGAAAAGCAAGAGGAAGGCGCAATTTACGTTTCCCCGTTGCACGGTTCTTTTAAAACATTATTTACAGCCGCCGCCTCGGAGAAAAAAGCAAGTGTAATGTTATTGCTGCCCGACGTCAAGACCTTGCAGGAAGCTAACGTTGAGCTTAATATTTTAGGCAAAGGCGACACGGTTGTTTTAATCGATTCCTTTGAGAAATCAGCTTTGCAAGAAAAGTTAACTCAAATAGGAAGGCAGGAAAGAACAATCCTCCTTTCCACTTACAAAATTCTTACTTGCAAAATTCCTTCTCTCAGCGAACTATCTTCAGCGACAACAAAAATCCAAGCTGGCGAGGGTGTTTCCTACGACGATTTGATTGAGTACCTTTCTCTGCTAAATTACGAACGGGACAATTACGTAACAGAACAGGGACAGTTCGCCATTAGGGGCGCAATAATTGATTTCTGGTCTTACAGCGAAAGCCGCCCCTGCAGAATTGAGTTTGACGGCGATTTTATTGAATCCATCAGATACTTTGACGACGAAACGCAAAGAACTCTAAGCTACGTAGAGGAAGTTTCTCTTGCATCCAAACTTGACGAAGAAGAACAATTCACAGAAAATATTTTTAGCGTTCTAAAATCTCCTTTGGTGATAGCCAATCAAAATGAATTGAACAAAATTTTAGAGGCGGATTCAAAAGAGGAAGAACAAAACGAACTTGATTTTGAGCCTGATATTATTGACGATACCCCATCCGAGCAAACCGAAAGGGCTGATTTTATTGACGAAAAAGAGCTCATCGAGGAAAAAGCTTTGTGGCTAATTGAAGAAGGTATTGCGCTTGGAAAGGGAAGAATCGACTTAACGTTAAAAAGCGAGCCGGCAATTAACTCAAGTTTCAAAATGCTTTTTAATTATTTAAAGCGTTACTCCTCGTTAAATTATTCCATTGTAATTACGGCGGAAAACGAAATTCAGACTTCGCGACTTAAAAGCTTGCTGACCGAATACAACCAAGAATTGGAAGAGTTAATAAATTCAAAACGAATAAGAATTGAAGTTCTGCCAATAAAAAAAGGCTTTGTGGACGAAGCGGACAAATTTTTACTGCTAACCGACTACGAAATATTTAACAAACCTTTCCGCCGGCGCGTGGCGGGGAAATACAGAACAACCAAATCCAAGGCAAAAGAACTTTCATCAATAAAATACGGAGATTACGTTGTTCACGAAAATTACGGAATTGGTAAATACATTGGTTTGGAAACAATAAAAATAGGGCTTAGCGAGCAGGAGACAATTAAAATACTTTACGCCGACGGTGGCATTGTTTACGTAAATCTTAATTATTTAGGTTTGGTTAAAAAATATTCTTCAAGGGAAAACGTTACGCCCAAGCTTACCAACTTAAGCAGCGGGGAATGGAAATCCGCAAAACGCAAAGTTAAGAAAAAGATTAAAGACGCCGCAAGAGATTTAATAAAGCTTTACGCGCAACGCAAATCGTCCAAAGGCTTTTCTTTCAGCGCCGACACAATCTGGCAGAAAGAGCTTGAAGCTTCCTTCCTTTACGAGGATACGCCGGATCAGGCGAAAGTAACAGAGGAAGTAAAAAAGGATATGGAAGCGGAAACCCCTATGGACAGACTGGTTTGCGGGGATGTGGGCTTCGGAAAGACCGAAATAGCGGTGCGAGCAGCGTTCAAAGCAATTAACGACAGCAAACAAGTTTGCATGCTTGTGCCTACGACTATTTTAGCGGAGCAGCACTACAACACTTTTAAGGACAGGCTTTCGCCTTACCCTGTGACCGTGGGAATGCTTTCAAGATTCAGAACCAAAAAGGAGCAGGAAAAGATTATTGAAGGATTAAAACTGGGAACGGTTGATATTGTAATAGGAACGCATCGTCTCCTTTCGAAAGATATTGAATTTAAAGACTTGGGCTTGTTAATAATCGACGAGGAACACAAATTTGGAGTAATGGCTAAAGAGAAGCTCAAGAAAATGAAAGTTAATGTGGACACGCTTACTCTTACTGCCACGCCTATTCC
>JALWSN010000355.1 GCA_027080245.1 Ignavibacteriales bacterium
CTCTGAGATTTCTCAGTCGTCCCGCAGAATGCGGGACTCCTTCGAAATGACAGGAAACACTTTGTCATATTGACCCCCGATTTATCGGGGGAAGATATCTCTCTTCATCCTTGCGCGGCATAGCCGGCAACCAAATATTGAAACTGACAAAATGGTTGTAATTCTTTAATCGTTCAGCCATCCAACCATTCTTTATTAAAGGTAAAAATGTATCAATAAAATATTTCTTTAAAAAAAACGAAGATTTGATTGAGGATACTATTCACTCATCCGGAAACCTTTTAATGTCTGAATCTACCAAAATCACAAACTAAGGCAGAAAATCCCTAACTATTAAAACGTTCATAATTCAACATTCATAATTCAAAATTATTAGCTCATTCTCGGCTAATTCAAAATTTAACAATCTAACTAAGAAATACGAACCAAGAACTAAAAACCCGGAGCTCAAAAGTGTAATTTTTAACAACTGGTTATTATTAACCATTTTGATTAGTCAATCAAAGGGGAAAATCTTTAAAAAAGGCGTTTTACTTTAAATATTTCTGTTGGCACGTATGTTGAATATTCAAGTGCAACAAAAATAATTTCGTTCAACAAAATAAAAGGAACAGCGTTATGGACAAATTATCATCTTTAATGGACGAAGCCTACGAGCTTTTTACTAAAAAGCAATTCAAAGCTTCGTTAAAGAAGTTGCAGGAGGCGCAGGAGATGGTAACGGAGGGTGCGGACAAAAAAGTTGAAATTCCCCAAGATAAGCTTGCCGACACACGAGCCAGCATCGAAAATTTTAAGGGATTCAACTACCTTAGCCTTAACAACATCGAAATGGCGCAAGAATGTTTTGAGAATGCTCTGAGCATTAATCCGAATTCCTCGCAAGCTTGCGCGGGATTAGGGGAGATTTTCTTCCTTCAGGGCATGGATTACGAGGCTAAAATAATGTACGAATGGGCAATTGAGAACAACATTCTTAATCAATTTGCCATTGAGGGATTAAGAAAGGTTAACGCGGCGCTAAATTTGCCGGAAGACCACAACACATTAAATTCAAAAACGGATTTTTACGAAATCAAGAACAACGAGTTCTTTGAAGAATTAAAGAAAGCTTACCAGCTGTTTAACGAAAAAAGATTCACAGAATCCCTTGACACGCTTGAAAGGGCCGAAAGAAAGTTAAAGACTAAAAAATTAAACTTCAACGCAAATTCTCGTATTGCGAGCTTGGAGAACTTCAGGGGCTTTAATTTGTTAGCTCTCGACAGAATCAAAGAAGCGCGCAAAGCTTTCGAAAAAGCGTTGAACATTAATCCGTCGTCTTCTCAGGCTTGCGCTGGCTTAGGTGAGATTTTCTACTTGTTAGGAAGGGACACCGAAGCGAAAACAATGTTTGAATGGGCGGTGGTGAACAACAATAATAACAAATTTGCCAGCGAAAGATTACGCAAACTGAACAGGGAAATGGGATTGCCCGAAGACGATAATTCGTTATTAAAGGAAAGGACGACGACAACCGCCTCGAAAACAACGGTTAATGCGTCGGAAAACGTTACTTCCGTAATGCAGTAAAATGGAATCAAAACGTAAATCGCTCTCCCTTTGCATGATTGTTCGCAACGAAGAGAAAGCGTTAGGAAGATGTTTAAGCAGCGTAAAAGACGTTGTTGACGAAATGATTGTAGTGGACACAGGCTCGCTGGATGGAACAAAGCAAATAGCGGAAAGTTTCGGAGCAAAAGTATTCGATTTCAGATGGACGAACGATTTTTCCGCAGCTCGTAATTTTGCGCTTTCAAAATGCACGATGGATTATATTCTTTATCTGGACGCCGACGAAGAACTTCCCGAACTTTCGCGTTCGGCTATTTTGAAAATCTTAAGCGAAATTGAAAAGCCGCTTGCGTTAAAATGCAAAATTAAGAATATTGACGATTTCTCGGGAAGAATCCACTACGGAACTTATTGCAGATTTTTTCCCAACCTCAAAGGCGTTCAATTTGAAGGTAAAGTTCACGAGCAAGTGGAAAATTCATTAAGTAAATTGGGAATCGAAATAGATTTTAGCGATGTCGAAATTCTGCACCACGGCTACAATATTTCCCTGAAGGAAAAACGGCTAAAAGCAAAGAGGAATTTGCCGTTGCTTCTGGAAGAATATTCTGCAAATCCAGCTTCTTATTACGCTTATCAATTGGGATTAACGTATTCTATTTTGAACGATTCCGCTCAAGCCGAAAAATATTTTCTTTTGGCTTTAAAGGACGAACATTTGCCTGCGGATTACCGCGTGTATTCATACGAATTCTTAATTAATCGCCGTTTGAAAGAGAAAAAATATCTTGAAGCAAAACAAATTTTAGATGAAATATTTAAGGAAAATTTAACTCATCCTTCAATTTTTTTGCTTGCGTCAAAGGTCTATTCCGCGCTTCGTCAATTTGAGCAATCCCTTACGTTTGCAATTAGCTCTTACGAATTGAACCAAACACCTTTTGCGGACAAAAAAATGAATCTTGTCTTCGAAAGATTGAACGACGAAGAGATTGTTTTTCACGGGTTGACTGTGGCGCTATTTGCGAAATCCGAAGAAGGATTCTTTTCTTTTTTGAATCGGCTAAAAATTGATTTGAAAAAACCTGACTTTGCAACAGCTCTTAAGTTAATTTTCGAAGACAAGGAAGTAACGGCGGCTCAGAAAGAAACATTAAAAGCAAATTTGAACGAATTTTCCGCAAATTTTCTGTTGGAGTTAATCAGAGAATATTCTTTTAAACACGATTTGCGAGATTTAATAGTGAGCGTTTACGAGAAATTCCCGAATAATCCCCAAGCGCGTATTGTGTTTGCGGAGTTTCTTTTAAAAAACGGAGATTACGACGTAGCAGTAGAGTTGCTTGAAGATTACATCGAACGGTTTACGGACAATCCGTTCGTTGCGTTTTACTTGATTTCCGTTTACTTGGAAAGGAATCAAATTGGCAAAATATTAAAGCCCGTAGAATATTTGGGAAAGCATTTTCCTAACGATCCCGACGTGTTGAAGGGCTTGCAAAAAATTTCAAACGAATTATTTCAATTAACTTAGTTACGAGGGGAAAATGAGCGTTGTGGCATCGGAAAATAAATACAAATTAGCGTTGCAAAAATTCAACGAAGACGACTTTGAAACGGCAGAGGAATTACTGGAAAGCATTTACTACGAAAATCCTTCGGATTTCAATACTGTATATTTTTTAGCCGTAGTTAAATCCAAACTTGGCAATTACCGTGAGGCAATTTCATTGTACGAGCGGATTCTTGACGTCGAGCCTAATCACATGGAAGCTCACTTTAATAAAGCTTTATGCCACCAACATCTTGGCCAGGAGGACGCAGCTATTTTTCATTATTCCAAAGCCATTGAACTTAATCCCCTGTTAAACGACGCTCACAACAACATTGCGGTAATTTACAAGGACAGGGGGGACATGGAGTCCGTTGAAAAACACGTAACTAAAATTTTTGAAAACAGCTTCGAGGGCTTTACCGAAGCGCTGGAAAGCGAATTGTCGAAAATCGATCCCGGCAAAATTAAAGTCGAAGCGGTTAAAAAGGCAGTGAAGTTGCACAATCAAAAGAAATACGACGAATCAATTAAAATTTTGGAGGATTTGGGAGCTCCCGAAAGCGACATTCCGGAAGTGTTGTATCTTGTTGGCAACACTTATTTTCATTTAAAAAGAACAAAGGAAGCGCTAAAATGTTTTGAAAAATGTGCTCAATTAGAGCCGGAAAACGCAACGGCTTATTACAGCATGGCGTTTTGTTACAAGGAGCTTTCGGACGTTAAAAAAGCCGAAGAATTTTACAAAAAGGCTCTTGAAATTAAACCCGATTACCTCGACGCGCTTAACAATTTGGGCTTGCTTTACTACGCACAAGGAGAATATTCCAAATCGATTCAATATTTCGTAAAGGCTCTGTCGATTGATCCCAAATATGTTAAAGCAATTGTAAATATTGGCTCAGCAAAAACATTTTTGGACGAGTTCAACGCAGCAATGACCTATTTTGACCTTGCCGAAAGCATTGTTACGCAGGAAAAGAACGATGAGCTTCTTTCTTTAATTAAGGCAAACAAGGGTTTTTGTTATTTGCGCTCCAACAGGCTCGAAAAAGCGCTAAAATTATTTAACGAATCGATTGATTTGAACGGCGAGAACGTTCTTTCCCATTACAACAAAGCGGAAGTGTTGCTGAAGATAGGAGATTTCAAGCAAGGCTGGGTTGAATATGAGTGGCGGAAAAAAAGGGACGAATTTGGGAAAAGAAAATTTTTCCGCCATCTAAAAAAAGGTGATTCGGTAAAAAACAAAAGTATTTTCGTTTACGCGGAACAAGGCTTCGGGGACGCCATTCATTTTTCCCGATATTTGAAATTACTCAAAGAGCAAGGCGCCTACGTAATTTTGGAATGCGCAAAAGAACTAAAGGAGCTATTTTGGAATTCAGGCTTAATGGACGAATTTATTGAAAAAGATCCTACTCTTGAGAAAAGAGAAAATATTAAATACGATTACGACACGGCGCTTTTAAGTTTACCTTATTATTTCGGAACGGAGTTGGAAACAATTCCTAATCAGATGCCTTACTTAAAACCCCGCGAAGATAAAATTACTTATTGGGGGAATATTATTAAGAGCGACAAATTCAAAATAGGATTGGTTTGGGGAGGAAGTCCCGGACACAAGAACGACAAAAATCGTTCAATTCCATTAAAAAAGTTTGAACCTCTGCTGAATTTTGAAAATGCAGAATATTTCAGTTTACAAAT
>JALWSN010000356.1 GCA_027080245.1 Ignavibacteriales bacterium
GTGCGGTAACGCACGCTTTGCTTTCGGGACAGGCGGTAAAGAGAATTGAGGAATCTGAAATCACCAAATTGTACGTGACGGATTCAATTGAATTGAAGATAGCTTCGCCCAAAATTGAAGTTAAAACGGCTTCGGAACTATTCGGCGAAGCCATAATTAGAACGCACAACGATATGTCCATTAGCTCGCTTTTTGACATCGACAAAAGTTAAAATTGTAAAATATATTTGGAGAAAGGAAAATGACTGAAGAAATAGTATTGAACGTAAAAAGACGCAATGTTTCCACCAAAGGAGAACTAAATAAGCTCAGAAGAGAAGGATTCGTGCCGGGCGTTTTTTATTACAAGGACGTTGAAGGCTCGCAATATTTTTACTTGCCGTTCAGTAGTCTCAAACCCCTGGTTTACACAACCGAGACTCACATGGTTAAATTACAGTTTGACGACGGCGCGGAATACCAAGCCGTAATGAAAGAAGTTCAGTTCGACCCCGTTTCCGAGCAGGTGTTGCACGTCGATTTTCAAGGCGTGAAATTCGGGGAAACAATTACAGTTCAGGTGCCTGTGGTTCACGTAGGCCAGGCGGTTGGATTGAAAGAAGGCGGACTTCTTACACAATTCATCCACAAATTGGACGTTGAATGTTTGCCACGCCAAATTCCCGAAAAACTGGAAGTGGACATTACGGACATGAAAATTGGCGACACTTTGCACGTGCGCGATCTTTCTTTTGAAGATGTAAAAATACTTAATCCCGAGGATTCAATCATCTTTACAATAGTTCCGCCTAAGGGCGCCGTTGTTGAAGAGGCAGAAGCGGAAGGCGAGGAAGAAGAAGAATCCAAAGAGCCCGAAGTTATTTCAAAAGGCAAGTCGGACAAAGAAGAATAACTTTTTTGAAAGCGGTTTTTGGGATAGGCAATCCGGGAAGCCAATACGAATTTACAAGGCACAACATTGGCTTTATTGTTCTGGACAAGTTTGCTTTGGAACATGGATTGAATTTCAAGCCGGGCAAAGGAGATTATTATTTTGCCAAAGGGAAACTGGAAGGCGAGAATTTCGTTCTAATTAAACCCACAACTTACGTTAACAGAAGCGGCTTAGCCGCTTCCGACGTTTTAAATAGGTTCGGAATTGCAAGTAAGGATTTCCTTGTGGTAACTGACGACGTTAACCTTGACGTTGGCAAATTAAGGATTCGCACCAACGGCGGAGACGGAGGGCACAACGGACTTTATTCACTTATTTACGAATTGGAAACACAGGATTTCCCGCGGCTTAGATTTGGAGTTGGCAACAACTTCGAAAAAGGAATGATGGCGGAGTACGTTTTAAGTCCGTTCCCCGAAAAGGAATGGGAAGCGATTCGGGATTCAATTAAAACTTCGGCAAAATTAATAGAAGTTTTTGTGAAGGAGGGCTTGACCGGGATGCTGAATTATTTCAGCAAAATTTCGGCGGCGAAATCGAATTCGAAGCGGGCGGAGAAAGAATAAGCTTAAATTACAATACGCGTCATTACTCCGTGCAGCTTGTTGTAAGGCAGTTTGTAAAAATGCACAAACGAAGGCGAAACTCTTTTAATGAATGCGTAAATTTTAAGGAAGATATTTTTAGCTTCGATGTCGTCGAATCCGTAAAAAATTATTTTTTCGTCCACTCCGTTTTCATTCAGTAGTTTGTGGATGTCGATTATTTCCAAGTAGCCTTTCTCGATTTTAATCCCCGAGAGTCCCTGCGTAATATTGTCAACTTTCTCAAGCCTTACGCCGTACGGTTCGTCGGTTACATTAATGGAAACAAGGACATTTCGTTCGTAAATGATGTTGCTGCGAATTACGCAATGAACCACGTAAGGCGGAATTTGTTTAAAGTTCCTGGTAAGGAATAAGGCAGTGCCTTCAATGTTCTTGCCCCTTTTGTAAATTTGTTTGAAGCTGTAAAGGAACGTATCTACGGGAAGCGGTCTGAAGGATTTGTACATCGCTTTGTTTCCGCTAATCCAGAGTTGAATGACGGCAAAAGGAACAGCGGCAATTACCAAAGACCAATAACCGCCGTGGGGCAGTTTGTCGTATTGAGCCAGCAGGAAAATGACGTCTACGATAAATACGAAAATTGCGGCGAATAATTTAAGTTTGTTGTTTTTGATTTTAAAGATGTAAATCATGAACGTTGCGCTAATGGTCATAGTGGCTGTAACCGCCAAGCCATAAGCGGCGGCTAAATTTTCCGAGCGCTTGAACAGGAAAATCATGAAGAGGACTGCGATTAGTAAAATCCAATTTACCGAGCCGATGTAAATTTGGGATTTTAATTCGGTAGATGTGTATTTTATTTTCATCATCGGAAAAATTCTTGTGTTGATTCCTTGGTAAACGAGGGACATAATTGCGCTAATCATCGCCTGGGAAGCAATGATTGTGGCTAGCAAAGTTAAGATGAGAAAAGGGACGTAAAACAAGTCCGAATACGATTTAATTAAATTGAACAACAAAGCGCTTTTAACGCCCGTTTTCAGTAGAAAAGCGCCTTGCCCGAAATAATTGACTAAAAGCGCAATCGAAACGAAATACCACGCGTGACGGATTGAATTCCGACCGAGGTGTCCCATATCAGCGTAGAGAGCCTCGCCTCCGGTGGCGCAGAGGATTACCTCGCTGAGAACAAAAAAACCAACCAATCCGTTACGCGCAACGAATTCAATAGCGTAATGGGGACTAATGGCAAGCAGCACTTCGGGACGTTTGAAAATTGCAAAGATTCCTGAAAGAAAGAGAGTTGAGAACCAGAGAATCATTATCGGTCCGAAAGAAGAGGAAACTTTGTCCGTGCCTTTGTATTGAAAAGAAAAGAGCAAAATTGTAATTACGCTCGTAATAATTAGAACGGTAGAGCCGCTAATGTGCCCGATGCCTGGAATTAGCTCGAGTCCTTCGACGGCCGAAAGGATACTGATTGCGGGGGTGATCACGCCGTCGCCCATTAACAGAGAGACACCAATGTAGCCAAGGAAAGCGGCAAAGGCAATTTTACGCGAGGATTTAAGGATGTTCGTAAGAACTTCTTTAAGAACAATTATTCCGCCTTCGCCTTTAATACTCAAGCTCATCGCAAGCCAGCCGTATTCCATTGTAACGAGAATGACGAGTGCCCAAAATATTAGAGAGAGCACCCCCATCATATTTTCCACTGTTGGTTTTGTGAGAGTGAAAATCACCGTTAATGTGTAGATTGGGCTGGTTCCAATATCCCCGAAAACCAAGCCCATTGCCTGCATTATTTCTTTGAACGAAGAAAATTTTTTTGCTGGCAGCTGTTCGTCTTCAATTTGTTTTTCCATATTCCCCGTTAAATGTAGAAAATCAAATACGTAAATTTAATAAAAGTTTTTAGATGATTTCAGTTTTATTTTTTGTAAGCCTTACAGTTTTAACTTTCAGCCGTTTTCCCCGTTTTGAATATTTACGAAAATTAACGATTAAATTTTTGTCAGTAGTGTTTCAATTTACATTTGTTTAAAATAAATTGAAGCACAATGCGTTTTAGACAGAAACGAATTTCCAAATATTAAAACCACCCCAACCCCGGCGCTTTTTTGGATGATTGGATAATCCGTCTCCGTCTGCGCTTCGCTTGACTACGCCGCGACAAGCTGGATGAATGGATGAATGGGGATATTAAGGGAACGCCGTAAAAAGATATTTTAAGTTTTGATTAGATGTTCCAATAAATTAAACCTTATTTTTGAAATTCAAATTTAAATAACACAAAAATCTCAAAACAAAAATCAAAATCTTATTAGCTTATTTCAAAAATTAAAAACATTAGGAAGTTACGGGTAAAGAATCCCATTTAATCATCCCAATCATCCATGCGTCCATTCATCCATCCTTTTCAAGTTCCACTCCTCTGGAGCTATTTCCATGTTGTTGTTTTTTTTTCTACAAAGATGTCGTCCCTTTTGGACTCAGTTCTGTAGGGACGCAACCTTTGTAGCAAAAAATAAAAAAGTAATGGTAATTCCCTTTGCACATACCCACGCTCTAAAGAACGTGGTTAGCGAAAAAAATGACTACTACACTTACGACTTAAGACTTATTCCTTAAGACTTTCCACCAACTCCACCCCGGACTCTTTTGGATGATTGGGTAGAGTTCTTTGAGAAACAAACACATCTGCCCCAAATAAAAAACTTACACGTCTTCTTAATCAAAAATTTATTTTGGATAAGATTGTTTCAATTAATTTTTTCATTCGTTTGTAATGGCTGCCTTTCCAATAGATTTTATTGCAGGAGGGGCAACGGTAAAATTCATTAAAATACTTTTGCGCAAGGGGAGGAATTTGCCTGACGGCTCTTTCTTTGGGAACAGATTCCAGCGGCGAGCCGCAAAGCAAACATCGCGAAAATATTTTGATTGAATTTTTTAAGTTAAGTTTTTTAATTACTTCAATTGTTTGTTCTTGTAGATTTTGAGAGCGAATGAAATAAACGTTACGGGCGTCGTTCATTTTAAGTAGGTTTAAATTTCTTGTAAGAAGCGTAACATTTTTATTTTGCGCGATTGAAAGTAGCTCGTCTTTCGTAAGATTGTTGGAATAGCCGGCGTTAAAGCCAAGCAAGCGCAAGCGGCGCGCAAGTTTGCCAAGCTGGACGTCGCAAAAGAAGGAGACTTCGCCCGTTGATTTTTCCATCGGCGCTAAGGAGTAAAATTCGGGGAAGAGAGAAACGTCGTCGCCGTCTTGTAAAATGTGGCTGTCAGGCGTAGGAGCGCCGTTTACTAATATTAAAC
>JALWSN010000357.1 GCA_027080245.1 Ignavibacteriales bacterium
TTATTGTTTCGTCTGTAAACATAACATAAGTAGAGACCAAAATTTTCTTTTTAAATATAAATTAAAACCGTTTAACCTGCTTTATATTTATTGTTTTTGCTCATTGCAATTTCGCGTAAAAAAAGCAATCTAACAAATTAAACTCCATTCCCTCACTCATTAAACGCCAATTTTACTATATTTAAAGTTCAAATATTTTTTAAATGGAGCGATTGTGGAAAGGGAAAAAATTTTAGTTACTTCTGCGTTGCCTTACGCTAACGGACCAATTCATCTGGGACATTTGAGCGGGGCTTACCTGCCCGCCGATATTTTCGTGAGATACCACAGACTTAAAGGCTCGGACGTTATTTACATCTGCGGTTCCGACGAGCACGGAGTCCCTATTACCATTACGGCGGACAACGAAGGCGTTAGTCCGCAAGTAATAATCGACCGCTACCACAACATGAACAAGGAAGCGTTCGAACAATTTGGAATGAGCTTCGACATTTACTCCCGCACAAGCTACCCCATTCATCACGAAACGGCGCAGGCGTTCTTCAAAAGCTTTTACGAGCAGGGTTTGCTCGTCGAAAAGAAAACAATGCAATTTTACGACGCAAAGGCGAAGAAATTCCTGCCCGACCGCTACGTGGAAGGCGCCTGCCCCAAATGCGGATTCGAAGAGGCTCGCAGCGACGAATGCGAAAATTGCGGCGCAATTTACGACCCGACGGAATTGGTTAATCCCGTAAGCAAAATTACCGGCGAAAAGCCCGAACTGAAGGAAACTTCCCACTGGTATTTCCCGCTTGGTAAATTTCAAAAACGGCTGGAAGCATACATTAACGAAATGTCCGAAAAATACGGCTGGAAGGAAAACGTTCTCAACTACTGCCGCGGCTGGTTCAAGGAAGGCTTAAAGGACAGAGCCGTTACGCGCGATTTGGAATGGGGCGTTAAAGTTCCCCTCGAAAACGCCGCCGGCAAAGTGCTTTACGTCTGGTTCGAAGCCGTGCTGGGCTACATTTCAGCTACGAAAAAATTGAGCCTGGAAAAAAACGACCCCGAAATGTGGCGCAAATATTGGCAGGATTCCCAAACTAAGTACATTGCTTTCATTGGCAAGGACAACATCGTCTTCCACACAATCATTTTCCCCGCAATGTTAATGGCGTGGAACGACGGCAACCCGGACAAATACGTACTGCCTCAAAACGTTCCCGCAAACGAGTTCTTGAATTTCGAAAGCAAAAAATTCTCCAAGTCGCGCGGCTGGGGCATCGACGTAATCGATTTCCTCAAACGCTTTCCGCCTGACCCGCTGCGCTACGCCTTGGCTTCGAACCTGCCGGAAACAAAGGACACCGATTTTTATTTGAAAGAATTTCAGGCAAAGAACAACAACGAGCTTGCCGATATTCTGGGAAATTTCGTTAACCGAACGTTCATTTTTGCACGCAAACATTTCGACAACAAAGTTCCCAAAGCCGCTAATTTGAGGGACATCGACAGGGAAATGCTAAAGTTGATTTCCGAATATCCGGCAAAAGTGGGCGCGCTTATTGAAAAATACAAAATTCGCGACGCGGTTCTGGAAATGATGAACCTCGCCCGCGCCGGCAACAAATACTTTAACGACAGCCAACCCTGGAAGCTCGTTAAAACCGACAAGCAAGCTGTAGCCGCTACAATTAACATTTCACTGCAAACAATTTTTACGCTTGCTGAAATTTTTGAGCCTGTGCTGCCGTTTACTTCCCAAAAGATTTTCAAAATGCTGAACGCCAAACCTGTTAACTGGCTTGATGCTGGGAAACCTCAATTGAATGAAAATCACCAACTGGGCGAGGCGGAAATATTGTTCACTAAAATTGAAGACGAAGTAATTGAAAAGCTTTACAACGAGCTTACCGCCGGTTCGCAAAAGCCCCAAATTGCCTACGAGGATTTCGACAAAATTCAATTGGTTGCGGCAAAAATTTTGAAAGCCGAAAAAATCAAAAAGAGCAAAAAGCTGCTGAAATTGGAAGCGGATTTGGGCGGCGAGAAAAGACAAATAGTGGCGGGCGTAGCCGAAAGTTACAAGCCGGAAGAGCTTGCGGGCAAACGCGTAATTGTTGTCGCCAATTTGAAACCGGCAAAACTCTTTGGGGTTGAATCTCAAGGGATGTTGCTTGCGGCGGAAACCAAGGACGGCAAACTTGAAATAATCAGTCCTTCGGAAAATGTGAATTTAGGCACAAGAATTAAATAAGGAACATGGCGAAAGTTAAAGCCCCGAGGAACCGAACAATTCAACTGAGCGACGAAGAAAAACTAAAATTCAAAGAGCGGCTTTTTTCAATTCACTCCAAAGCAGGTAAGGAACAAGTCGTTAACAAATTATTAACTCAGGATTTTTTTGAATGCGCGGACTGGCTGCCGGAGAATTCCGTGGACTTGCTTTTCGTCGATCCCCCGTACAATTTAACTAAAAAATTTAATTCGGTAAGCTTCCGGGAAATGGATTTTAACGAATATTTGAACTGGGTAGACGGCATCTTGCTGAAATTAAAAAGAACGTTGAAGAAAACCGCTTCCGTTTATTTTTGCTCGGATTGGAAATCCTCCTCGGCTGTTCACTTGGCGCTTAGCAAGCATTTTAAGGTGCGTAACAGAATTACTTGGGAACGGGAAAAGGGACGCGGCGCTAAGAAAAATTGGAAGAACAACACGGAAGACGTCTGGTTCGCCACGGTTTCCGACAATTACGTTTTTAACGTCGAAAGCGTAAAATTAAAGAAAAAAATAATCGCTCCGTACAGGGACGAAAACGGCGACCCAAAGGATTGGCGGGAAGGCAGCGAAGGGAATTTCAGATTAACTCACCCGTCGAACATTTGGACGGACATTTCAATCCCTTTTTGGTCCATGCCCGAAAATACCGAACATCCGACGCAGAAGCCCGAAAAGCTGCTTGCCAAATTATTGCTTGCAAGCTCCAACGTTGGCGACGTTGTGCTGGACCCGTTCGCAGGCTCGGGTACTACGCTTGTAACGGCTAAAAAATTGCAGAGGAATTTCATTGGAATTGAAAAGGATGAATATTATTCCATGCTGGCTCTTAAAAGACTGGAATTGGCCGAAACGCAAAAATCAATTCAGGGCTACGACGGCGAGTATTTCTACGAAAGAAATTCCTTCCCGCAATTAAGACGGAAGAAAATTTAACGAATGAAAAATATTGGAATTCGACATAATGAAAACAATTGTAGCGCAGATTGCTTAGTCCCCCGCATTTTGCGGGGGGCGGGCAATCTGCGAACAGACGCTTTTTAGTGAAGGAGAAGAAAACAGAAGTAATATCTGGGATGATGGAAGGAAATTTAAAGCAAACAAAGTTTAATAACGAATGCTTAATGTTGGCAGAACTCTAATAAATGATTTGTAACGCAGATTGCTTAGCCCCCCGCATTTTGCGGGGGCGGGCAATCTGCGAACAGACGCTTTTTAGTGAAGGAGAAGAAAACAGAAGCAATATCTGGGATGGTGGAAGGAAATTTAAGCAAACAAAGTTTAATAACGAATGCTTAATGTTGGCAGAACTCTAATAAATGATTTGTAGCGCAGATTGCTTAGTCCACCCGCATTTTGCGGTGGACGGGCAATCTGCGAAAAAGTTAATGCGTTTGCTAAATTTTTCTTTGCAATAACAAAACAAAACTGAAACGAAATGAAATTATTTTAGTATAATTACTTTTATTTTTAAAATTTGAACATGATTTAATTGCCTATTTTAATTTAACCTGAAATTGTTGGAGGAAAGAAATATGCGTAAAGTTTTAGCCTTGCTGCTGGGAGTTATTTTAATCAGCGCTTGTTCGCCAAAAGAAAACAACATCATTGCCAAATTCGACGACACTAAAATTACAGTACAAGAATTCAAAAAAGCTTTCGAAAAAAATTACGACGACACGCTCCGCGCCCGCGAAACTTCGCTGAAAGAACGGAAAAAATTCCTTGACATGTACGTAAATTTTAGAATGAAATTAAGAGACGCTTGGGTTCGCGGATACTGGGACGACCCGGAAACAATGAACGACATCAACAAATACAAAACCAAAGTGGGCGTTTCCTACATCAAAGAAAAAAAACTTATCGCGCCCGGCATCCGTAAACTTTACAATCAACGCAAGTGGGAATACCGCCTCAGCCACATCATGTTCAAAATCTTTAACGATTACAAAAAGAAATACAACCTTGCGCAAAGCTTGATTCAAAAATTAAAACAAGGCGCTTCCTTCGATTCGCTTTGTAAAAAATATTCCGACGACGGCTATTCCAAGGACATCGGCGGCGACATTTACTGGTTCACTCCGGGAATGGTCTCCTACCAATTCGACGACGCAATGACGCGCACGCCCGTAGGACAGGTTTACTCCAAACCCGTTCGCTCGCCGTACGGATTGCACATTTTGAAGGTAACGGACAAAAGAAAACGGGTGCCAGCCGTTCACGTTAGGCAAATTTTAATAATGTACAAACTTCCCAACGGAAAGGTCGATTCCGCAAGGGCTTTGAGATTAATTAAACAAATTAAAGCCGAGCTGGACAAGGGAAAAGATTTCGGCGAGCTTGCCAAAAGATTTTCCGACGACCCGATTTCCTCCATGCGCAACGGCGACATGGGATTCCTCCGGAGGCGGCGCACCGCTAAAAGCTTCGACGAAGCGGCTTTTAATCTTAAAAAGCCCGGTGACATTTCGCCTATCGTGCAAACTAATTTGGGCTACCACCTCATTCAATTGGTTGAAAAGAAACC
>JALWSN010000358.1 GCA_027080245.1 Ignavibacteriales bacterium
GCTTAAGTTCGGAAGCAACGCTCCGTAAGCGTTCTTTACTTCCACTTTGGAAGAAAGCAAATTGTTCCTTGCTTTAATTAAGGAAGAATTTCTTTGCAAGGCAATTGCAATCGCTTGTTCGAGAGTTAATTTTTTTTGAGCGAAGTTCAAAGACGCCGCAGTTAGAAATATTAACAGAAGAATAAAATATTTTTTCATTTCGACCTCATTACAAATTAAATTCACTAACACTTTTGACGGAAGATAATTTCAAATGTTTCAGTTTCTCAATTTTTATTTTTCGTTTGAATAAAAATACACATTGAAATTATTTTTATTCAAAAGTTTTTTGACAATTCTAATTTCGATAAAGTTTAATATTTAAATATTGATTCTCAGGTTCAACACTTTAAACCTCTGCACTTTCCGATGTTGCCAAGTAAAATTAGGATGATTGGATGCACCATCTTCGTCGGTATTCTGCGGGCTACGCCGCGATAAATGGGCGAATAGATTGCATCTTTCACAATTTTGGGAGTCGCCAAAGGCGTCAGTTTTCCTTAAGCCATGCAATTTTAACAACGTAATTCCGTTGGAACAGTCTTAAGGAATATCTCTTAAATGGCTAGTTTTAACCAATAAGAATTTGTTGTTCCATTTGAACCTCAAAGCCTCTTAACCTTTGAATCTTTTAGCCTTTTTACCTCATTCATAATTCAACATTCATAATTAATAATTAATATTCTCGCATTCGAATAGCTTCAATTAAAAAAGGAAAAAATTTTTTTATTCAGGTATAAACAAAACCAAAGGACTCTCGATAATATGGTTGAAAATAATTAACGGTTGTACAAGGAAGTGCAGCTAAAGTAAAAACAAACAAGGAGGTACAAAATGGCTTTCAGAATCAACACAAACATGGGAGCTATCAGAGCGTACAACGCTTTGAAGGCTGTAAACGCAAGAGTTTCGGCCGCACAATTAAGATTAGCTACAGGCAAAAGGATTAATTCCGTTGCTGACGATACTTCGGGTTTTGCCGTAGGTAAATCTCTCGACCAAAAGGTCAAATTAATGCAATCCGCACAGAATAACGTTGGCTCCGCAAAGGATATGCTTTCCACGGCGGAAACACAATTAATTTCGGTCAAAGACATCATTACGGAAATTCGTTCGAAAATTGCGGATTCTTCGAACCCGGCATCCGATAATTCCAGAGTATCGGGCGATATCAAAGCGCTTGCGAACGAATTGGCAAGCATCTTTAATTCAACCAAGTTTAACAATACTAAGCTGTTGGTTTCCACAAGCGCAATGTCGGGCGGCACAACGTTTAGTTTCCAAACCGGAGCTGAATCTAGCGACAAACTGGACGTTAACTACATGCAAACATCTTCCGGTACTCTCGCAGGCTCGAACACTGTTACTACGGGCGACTTTACCATTACCGGCATCAGCTCCGCAGTATCCGACGCATTAACTCAATTAGCTTCCGTCGGAACTACAGCAGCCGCTATCGGTAGCTTGTCAGCTTACTTGAACACGTTCGAAAACTCGGTAGACGGAGCTCTTTCGAGTATCGGTAACTTCATCCAACGTCTGGACATTAAGGACAACTTCTTGACTTCGGCTATTGCAAACTCGCAGTCCTCTTACAGCAGATTGTTCGACGCTGATATGGCTCTGGAGCAGTTGAATTCGACCAAGTACCAGATAAGCGCTCAGGTTGCGACTTCAATATTGTCGCAGGCAAATATGGCTCCGCAACAAATACTCTCGTTATTCCGTTAATTTGTAGAATCCGGCTTCGGTTCGTAAGAACCGAAGCCTTGTTTTATTAAACACAAAGAAGGTGAAAAATGTATTACGGTAGAACTCAGTCGAGAAGAACTTTAGCAAACGTTAATCAATATTTAATTAAAGAGATTTTGGACGCAAGCCCGGAAAAGTTAATTCTAAAAGTTTACGATTTCGCAATTATTCAAGTGCAAAAACGTAATCTTGAAAAAGCTAACAGAGCTATTCAAGAGCTAATTAACGGTTTGGATTTCAGCTCTCCGGAAACAAGCGAAATTGCAATTGGACTATTGAAACTTTACAAGTTTTGTCAGGAAAAAATGCGAGCCAAAGAATACGACATTGTCTACCGAATACTATCCGAATTGCGGGATACTTGGAACGAAGCCATTAGCAACTATCAGAGGAAGAAAGAATGATTTCTAATCTGCTTACTACCCAAGGAATAAATCAGTTAATTCAAAGTTACACTTCAATTGAAACGAAGAGGCGAATTACTCCGCTTTCCACCAAAAAAGATAGTTACTCCACTAAAAACAAAGCTTATTCCACTTTAGAATCCAAATTAAACAGCCTTTACGATTTATTAAAAGATTTAAAAGCGACCGGGAGTTCGTCTCAGTTTACTTACAAAGCGGCTACAACAAGCGATTCCACATTTCTGGATGCGACCGCCACTTCGAGCGCGGGCGTGGGTTCGTACAACATCCGTGTAAATCAACTGGCAAAGAGCGACATAGCCATTTCCAAGGACATTGACACATCCTCATCCTCGGCTAATACGCTTGGAATTACAGACGGCACATACGAATTTACAATCGCCACAGGCGACGGTTCGACCGGACAGTATACAAGCCACGTAAAAGTTACTCTTAGCGCGTCGGATTCAAATCAAACAATAATGGAAGATATTCGGGACGCAATTAACACGGACAAAGCTGTGGTAGAATCCACCGCAAAATCCGGCTCCTACACAGGCGGTTCTACTTCGTTCGACATTGACATTAATGGAACTACAACGACAATCACGGATAGCGGAGGCGGTACTTATTCTGACTTGATTGACAGATTGGTAAGTCAAATCAACTCCAACGTAGACGGCGTTACGGCGGAAAAAGTTACCAGCGGAACTTCTTATCAATTGAAATTAACGGTTGACAACGCAGACGATTACATTTCAATTACTCACAACAGCGGGTACGATTTGGTTTCCGATTTGGGAATTGGTGTTACTAAAGAAAAAGGCGCCTCGGGAATTGTTACGGCTTCGGTCTATTCGCCTTCAACGGGCAAATCCCAATTTTCAATTACTTCAAAAAAAACAGGACTCGATTACAGAATAAAAGAATTAAGCGACACCACCGGCACTGCGCTTAATGTTTTGGGACTTAACTTAGGCACCTCCCGCCCTACTTACGATCAATCTACATCGCCGGATACGCCGGGATATTTGTACTCGGACGTAACCTCGGCAAATAATCAATTGAACGCCAAACTTACATTTAACGGTGTGGACGTTCAAAGAAATTCCAATACAATCAGCGATTTGGCAACAGGCGTTACATTTACGTTAAAATCGGTAATGAGTTCGTCGGACAATACGGTTAACGTAAACGTGGCAAACGACGTAACGACGATCAAGTCGAAAATTCAGGATTTCATCAATAAATTTAACGATGTTTACACTTACATTAAAAATAATAGTTTGGACGACAACGGGGTGCGCGGACCATTTCTTGGGGATTCCCTACCGACAAGCTTAAGAACGAGCATGATTAATTATGCCTACGAAGAAGTTACCGGCTTAACTTCGGGAGCTCTTACAAAGCTTTCCGAAATTGGCATTTCTTTCGATTCGAGTTCCGGTCTTTCCATTACCGATTCGACTACGCTGGAAGATAAAATTAAAAATAAAAATAGCGAAGTTGCGGATTTGTTTAATTCAACTAACGGTATCGCAAATAAACTTTACAATTTAATCGACCCTTACGTGGGCGTAGATGGTTACCTTCAAAATTACCAGGATTCGCTCGATTCTAACATCAGTTATTTGAACGACAGAATTTCGGCAATTCAAAAGCAAATTGACAAAAGCGCCAACACGTTAAGGGACAAGTACGAAAAAATGCAGCAACAATTGTTGGATATTATTGCCGCGCAAAATTTCATGAACCAATTTACTTCTCAAGGATTCTTTTAATTTTTTGATTTGAAATGAACGCATTGACTAACGAAATACAGGGTATTAAAACAATACTAACGCAGCTAACCGATGAAGTTGAAAGGCTGATTGCTTCCGACGAGAATCTTGAATCGGACAGGATTAAGTTCCTTACTAATCTTGCAATCAAAAAAAGGAACGAATTGTTGAAAAAATACCCGTTACACGAGCTTCAACAATACAATGACGAGTTAAGCGTATTGGTTAAAAATGCCAACGCAAAGCTTGAAATATTAAGGAAACTTCGAGAGAAGGCTTCGGCGGAAATCAGATTAAAACTAAAAACAATTCAAAATAAGAAAAAAATGCTTGCTTACGGAAAATAATTTAGTTAAATGGCTAAACTTTTTTTATTATTTTTCGATAATAAAATTGAGGGGAGGAAAGTTCTAAAAATATTGAGGTGATTCGATGAAAATTTTTAACGACTTAAATAGTAAGGTAGTTTTTAACAATCCGAGCAAAATTAACGAAGGGCAAAATCCTTCGCGTAGTTCGGCTTCGAAGGAAGTAAAAATTTCCGACAAGATTGAGATTTCCAAAGAAGCCAAAGAAAAATTAAAAGCTCTGGACAAACAAAGGCTCGCCGAAATTAAGACTAAAATCGAAAACAAGGATTACGACAACGACGATGTATTGAGCAAAGTTGCGGACAGGATTTTACAGGATTTAGGAAAAGATGAATAATTGAATTTTGAACATAATTGTTCAAGATTAGATGATAGACCTTGTAGCAGGGGTAATTTTAAAAGATTACCC
>JALWSN010000359.1 GCA_027080245.1 Ignavibacteriales bacterium
TAGCTGTTGCTATCGCTCCGTTGCCTAATAACTTATTTGATTTCATTTTGGACTCCTTTTTTGTCTCTTTTCAATTATTTCTAAAATCGGGCATTCGACGGAGGAGATTTCTTCGTGCACGCATTGGCTGATTAGCCTCAGCAATACTTTTCTGATTCTTTTTAAGTCCCTAATTTTTTCTTCAATGTCCAATAGTTTGTGTTCGGCTATATGCTTAACGTCCCCGCAAGTTGATGTCGATTCAATTCTTAAGTTTAACAGTTCGTTTATTTCTTTAAGCGTAAATCCAAGCTCTTTAGCTCTTTTAATAAATAGCAACCTCCTCAAATCGTCATCGTTGTAATACCTGTAGCCGGAGGGCAGCCTCTTGGGTTTAGGCATTATTTTAATTCTTTCGTAATACCGCAAAGTTTCAACATTCACGCCAACTATTTTAGCAATCTCGCCAACTTTGTAGTTGTTCATTTTATTTTTCCTTAATTACTATTACAAATATAATGCTCGTAGTATGGTACTGAGTCAAGAGAAGTGAAAAAATTTTTTTAGTCAACCTTTAATGAGATTTCCATTAAAAATAATTAAAGTAATTTTTTTGCCGCGGCGCAGCGAAATATTTGCTTTTTCGTTAACAATCAGAAAATTACTTTTCGAACCGTTCCTATTAAAATCCTCTTCTATTTTCTTTTCTAAATCATTTAACTTTAGTTTAAAAGATTCTTCCAAATGCTTTCTAACTTTTGAATTTTCTTTTAATTTAAATAAATGAATATTCTCCCAAATTGGTTCAATAATAAAATCAGAGCAATTAATCTCTTCCAAACCCCAGCGCGTTGTTAAATCCCCAACAAACTCAAGCTTAGTTGAATATTCTAAACGCCCGTCATTATTAAGCTTTTCGTACTTGTTCAAAGCCAAATCAACCCGCTTTACCGCACCATCAACTGGGAGATTAACATTTCTTAAAATAACGTCGTAATATTCATTTTTGTTAAGCGGTATTATTGAATATTTTGCCGTATTATTCATTTTAAACTTTTCGCCAATCAAACTGTTGAAAGCGACAAGAAAAGATAGAAAGTTTAATCTCCGCGCCGTTTCTTTTTCGTAATCGTTAAAATATTTTCCCGATTCAATTAAAATAACGGGGAAGCCCTTTTTAGTCATTAAATCTCCGAAAGAGCGTATTTCAAACTCAGAATTGTACCGAGAAATTGCGTTAGGGAGCGCTTTTTGTAAATTGTCGTAAATTTCAACAATTAGCTTTTTAGCAAATACTCTTGCTTTGTTGTCGTTGTCTTGTTCGTCTATTGGCGGAGCAAGTAGTGAAATAGCGGCGGGGAAATCCTTCCCGGCAATCCAGCGTTTGTCCTGATCGTGTAAATTAAATAAAACCAGTGGCTGAAGTTCCTCAATAATGTCGGAAAGAATTTGAGACTCCGGCGAAATTAATTTTTGCGCATCTCTGTTTAAGTCAATCCCAATTGCATTTTCCCTCCTAAAATATTCGGCGCCGTCGGGATTCAACATTGGCAGGAAGAACAACTTAAACTCTTTTTTAATTTTTTTTACTAAATCGAGCTCGGAATTCATTCCCAAAAAGTTAGCAAAATCAAATATCGCTTTTGTGCCGGTCGGCTCGTTGCCGTGCATTTGTGACCAAAAGAAAACGCGCTTGTCTCCCCTGCCAAATTCAATCAAATTAATATTCCTACCCTCGATTGATTCGCCTAATTTCGTAATCTTAAAATCCGTATTGGAGGAAAGTATTGATTTTATTGCCTTATCCACATCGCGGCGCTTCAAATGCCTGCCGTTAAAGGAGGAATAACGGGCGCTTTTGTAAAGCTTGTTTAATCCTTTGATTGTCGGATGTTCGTTTTCCATTTAAGCCGAAATAAATTAAATTAAATCTAATGAAAAATTAAAATAGGAAAAATTTTGAACATTCGTGAAGTTTTTGAAAAACAAAAAGCCAATCGTTCAATTCCCGCTTACCGGGAAAGAATCAACAAAATAAAAAAATTCTTAAATGCCGTTCTTGAAAGCAAAGAAGACTTGGCAGAAGCAATTTACAAAGACTTTGGCAAATCTAAAGACGACGTTTTCCTAACAGAACTCCTGCCTTTTACTCTCGAGGCAAGGCACGCAATTCGCAATTTAAGAAAATGGATGAAACCCAGCAAAGCCAAAGGCACGCTTGCGCTCTTTGGCGCAAAAGGGAAAATTCATTTCAAACCCAAGGGAACCGTTTTAATTATTTCGCCTTGGAACTACCCGTTTACTTTAGCGGCGGGACCCATTGTTTCCGCCTTGGCAGCCGGCAACAAAATAATCCTTAAGCCCTCGGAAAAAACTCCTAACTCCTCTCGATTCCTGAAACAAATAATTGAAAATAACTTCCCGCCGGGAGAATTAGCAGTTTTTGAAGGCAACGCGGAGGTTGCAAAAGAATTGTTAAAACTTCCTTTCGATCACATATTTTTTACAGGCGGGACAAGAATTGGCAAAGAAATAATGAAAGCCGCAGCGGAAAATTTAACTCCCGTTACCCTTGAACTCGGGGGCAAATCTCCCGCAATTGTGGACGGTGAAAGCGACGTTAAAATTGCCGCTGAAAAAATTACGTGGGGAAAGCTACTTAACGCCGGGCAAACTTGCATTGCGCCCGATTACGTTTTAATCAGGAAAAGACTGCTGAACGATTTCATTGAACAAATTAAAATCAATCTGAATTCAATGTACGGAATTAATGACTTTAAATTTGAAATGACGAATTATTGCAAAATTGTTAACACGGAAAGTTTTGAAAGATTAAAAACCTTACTTAACGACGCCCTTGAAAATGGGGCTGAAGCGGTTGTTGGCGGCAATTTAAGCAATAAAGACAGGGTTTTTCCTCCTACTGTATTAACTAATGTAAAAACCTTCCACAAAATAATGAAAGAAGAAGTGTTTGGACCAATATTACCAATACTAACATTTGAGTCGGCAGAAGAAGCGCTTGATATTATTGAACAAAACCCCAATCCCCTTTCATTTTACCTTTTCAGCAAAGACAAATACTTCATTCGGTGGTTTACCGCCAATGTAAACGCCGGCGGAATAGTAATTAACGACGTAGTGATTAATTTCATTCACACTGGCTTGCCTTTCGGAGGCATTCAAACAAGCGGATTGGGAAAAGCCCATGGTTATTACGGCTTCAAAGAACTCTCTAACGAAACGCCCGTTTTAAAACAACCGAAACTTACCCCCATTAAATTACTTTACCCTCCTTACACGGATTTTAAACGTAAACTAATCGACCTGGTTATTAAATATTTTTAAGTAAAAATAACGGCTAAAACTTTTCGCCTTTCTTTTCCCTGATTGCGCTGCCTAAGGGTCTGATCCTTCCCCAAACAGAATAAAAGAAAAGCGCGAAGGAAATTATTTGCACCGCGGAAGCTCCAACAATAACAAATTTAAACCAGGGGCTAAAATTAAATGCGCTTAACAGCTCAAAAACAAAACGCAATGCCGTTGAAATGGTTAACAAATAATAGATTACCAATATTAAGTTAGGGTTGTATTTTGTGTCTTCCTTTGGCGGGCGGGGGAAAAACCAAAGCGCCACGCCAACTATCATCATTAGAACAAAACCAACCAAAATTAAGTGAACGTGAGCGGTAATGAATTCCTCCGAATAACCGGGAAGTCCGAAGTATTTTGAAAGAATTAAATAGAACCCGCTTAACAAGCCCACGACCAAAAAGGCAACGCTTGTTTTAATAAAATATCGCACGGTTGAAAACATTGCTAAACCTCAAATTTTTAGATTAAAAATAATTGTTATTAACAAAATTTAATATTTCGCAAATTTTAGTTTTAAATCTTCAAAGCGCTTTTGCAAAATTTCCCACGCTTCTTCTTCATGTCTTTCTTCCATTCTAACGCCGCCAATTACAAACCTCAGGGTAAACTTTCCGTTCAACTTTGTGTGGGAAATGAATATTTTCCCCTCGCTGTTAATTTCATTTAATAGCTTCTCATTAAAGTCATTCAATTCACTTTCCGTTTTTAGAAATTCAGGAATGAACCTGAAAGTAACCGTACCGAACAAAACTGGCGCCATTGTTTCCATTTCAGGATGTTCAATCACTCTTTTTTCAAATCTCTTGGCAAGCTCAATATGTTTTCTAAAAATATCCGTCAAACCTTTTCTTCCGTAATACCGCATTACGAACCAAAGCTTAAGCGCGCGGAACCTTCTGCCCAATTGAATTCCGTAATCCATGTAATTAATCGCTTCGTCGTCTTCATTAGTTTTAAGGTATTCAGCCGTCAGGCTAAACGCTCGTTTTAAAATTTTAGGTTCTTTGATGAAAAGAACGCTTAAGTCAATGGGAACAAAAAACCACTTGTGCGGATTTATTACCAGAGAGTCGGCAAATTCAATTCCTTCGAAAATAAATCTCTTCTCCGGCAGGATAGCCGAAACGCCTGCGTACGCGGCGTCCACGTGAAGCCAAATGTTTTCTTCCTTTGCAATTCTGCCTATTGCCGGAAGAGGGTCAACGCTTGTAGTCGAAGTAGTTCCAACGGTAGCCACTACGCAAAAAGGCAAATTGCCATTGCGCCTGTCCTTCTCAATCGCTTCTTTTAATGCTTTGGGAATCATTCTGAATTCATTGTCAACCGGAATTTTTCTAACGTTTTCCGAGCCTAGTCCAAGCGTAATTGCTCCTTTGTCTATTGAAGAATGCGCC